>LOBW01000077.1 GCA_001516585.1 Thermocladium sp. ECH_B | reverse complement strand
CACTAGGCGAAGCGATGCCGAGTACTTGGATGGCCGCGTCGATTATATAGGCTTCATACCGGACACCAGCGGCGGCGCGAGGAGCGTTGCTCTTGATAGGGCAATGGAGATTCGGGGAGCCGTGAAGCAATCAATTCCCGTCGCCGTTTTTTCCCAAATGAGCATTGTGGACGCGATTCGCGTCGCTTCATTGCTCGGCGTTGGCGTGATTCAGCACCCAGCCCTGGGGAGCAGGGAGGGACTGGATCTAGCGGTGAAGCTGGGCCGCGGGCTCAGGTTTGCCCCAGTGATATACGTGTCCCCCAATGCTCCCGCTCGCGCCGCGGAGTTGCTGGATCGATACGGTGATTACTTGGAGTACGTCCTAATAGATGCCCCGAAGCAGGGCTTTGATGTTTATGAGCGCGGGCTCAAGTTTCCCCTTGGGCTTCTTCGCGGCATTAGTGGAATGAGGGTGGGCGTGGCGGGCGGCATTTCGCCGAGTAATGTGGCTGAGGTGGCTGCTATGAATCCATTCCTAATAGATATAAGTTCAGGCGTGGAGTCCAGTCCAGGCATTAAGGATCCAGCTAAGGTAGAGGCCATTAGGAAGGTGATTGGAAAGTGAAGGTGCCGCTGGGCGAGGTGCCGCCGCCGAGGGAGTTAGCCGATAAATTGATGGATGCGGGGGAGGACGTCATGCTTCTCGAGGGAAGCGGCGATAAGTCCAGGTTCTCAATAGTTGCGTGGGGCATTGAGGACAGGATAGAGGCCGGGGACTCCCTCTATGATGATCTGCATCGCCTCCGCCTAAGGCTGGGTAGGCTTGAGGAGGGCAGGATAGCGATTGGTTACCTCTCCTATGAGGCGATTACCCTAATGGAGGACTATGCGAGGGAATTCATGCAGCCCCCACGGAGTTGGCCGCTTGGGGAATTCATTGTGCCGAGCAACGTCGTTGTTTATGATAATGTCCTCGGCAGGGCGTACCTAAACGCGAAGCTGGAGGATCTAGGGCACGGTGATCACTCGCTACGCATAGGTAACTTAGTGAGGGGAACGAGGAGGGAGGATTACGAGAAGTGGGTGGAGAACGCGTTGCTGGATATACAGAATGGCGAGGTGTTTCAGGTGGTTCTATCTAGGTTCGAGGAGTATGAGTTCAAGGGTAACCTGTTCCCGCTCTACGATGAATTGGCCGATCTCAATCCATCGCCGTACATGTTTTACCTAAGAATGGGTTCCCGAGTACTCCTTGGATCCAGCCCCGAGGTCCTCATAGAGGTTGAGGGGAGCAGGGTAGTGACGAGGCCAATAGCCGGCACTAGGCCCCGCGGCTCCGAGCCATGGGAGGATCTTAGGCTTGAGGATGAGTTGCTGGGAAGCGAGAAGGACTTGGCCGAGCACACTATGCTGGTGGACCTGGCCCGCAATGATTTGGGCCGCGTATGTAGGTTCGGCACAATTAAGGTGAGGGACATGTACTCAATTGAGAAGTATCAAAGTGTTCAGCACATGGTCTCCACGGTGGAGGGAGTGCTGGAGAAGGGCAATGACGTGGTGGATGCATTGTTCGCCACATTCCCCGCGGGAACAGTTAGCGGGGCGCCTAAGCCGCGCGCCATGGAGTTAATCGCCAAGTACGAGAGGGAGCCCAGGGAACCGTATGCCGGCGTCGTGGGGTTCATTCATGGCGCTGGAGGCGAGTTCGCCATAACCATTAGAAGCATGTTCGCGGCCGGGGGCGTCCTTAGGGTTCAGGCTGGGGCGGGCATAGTGTTTGATTCCGTGCCTGAATTGGAGTACCAGGAAACTGAGCATAAGTTGGCCAGCCTCAAGAGGGTGATCAAGTCATGGATCTAACGGTTATAATAGATAACTACGACTCATTCGTCTATAACGTGGCTCAATACGTGGGGGAACTAGGCAGTAGGCCCATTGTTGTCAGGAATGATGAGGTTTCCGTGAAGGCGCTCGCCAGGATGAGGCCAGATAGGCTAATAATATCGCCAGGCCCGGGTTCCCCCCTCAATAAGAGGGACGTCGGTGTATCCAGGGACGCCGTTATTTACTTCAGGGGCCGTATTCCAATCCTCGGCATTTGCTTGGGGCATCAATTAATTGGCGCCGTTTTTGGGGCTAGAATTAGGCGGGCGAGGACGATTAGGCACGGCAAGGCAAGCAAGATACGGAGAATGGAGTCCCCCCTCTACCTGGGCTTGGCTCCCGAGTTCAGCGCAATGAGGTATCACAGCCTCGTCATAGATGACGTGCCGAGCGAGCTAATCGTGGACGCGGTGTCGATGGATGATAATGAGATAATGGGGATCCACCACGTTGAGCACCCCATCTTCGGGGTTCAGTTCCACCCGGAGAGCGTGGGGACCCAGGTGGGCATGAAGATACTGGGCAATTTCCTGAACGAGGTGTGACCATGGGTTTCCTGGATGACGCGATAATGGCGGCAAGGAAGCGAGTTGAGACGGAGAGGGCCATGGTGGAGCCGGGGGACATGAGGAGAGCCATTGAGGAGGATAATGAGGACGGCAGGCTAGGCCTAATAGCTGAGTATAAGCGGATGAGTCCCTCTGGCGTGATTAATCTAAGCATTGATCCCTGGACCTACTTCTCATCGCTTAGGGACTCAGTGACTGGCTTCAGCGTGTTGGCGGAGCCCATATACTTCGGCGGCAACTACATCTTCGTTAAGGCAGCGGCGGCGACCGGGAGACCCGTGTTATTCAAGGACTTCGTGGTGGATAAGCACCAAATAGACGTGGCTAGGAGCCTAGGCGCATCAGCGGTCTTAATCATATATAGGGCATTGGGGCGGGAGGAGAGGAGTAGCCTAATCAATTACGCGCATGGGAGGGGGCTTCAAGTATTGCTGGAGGTCGATAATGCCTCGGACGCCGCCGCGGCGCTGGATGAGTTTCCGGGGGAACTGCTTGGAGTGAATTCGAGGAACCTAGATAATCTCTCCCTATCCCTGGAGTCAGTTGTGGAGGTGATTAGAGGGATTCGGGGCCGCGCCGACCTAATTATCGCGGAGAGCGGGGTCTCGTCTAGGCTGGACGCGGAGAAGTTGGCTGGGGCGGGGGCCAACGCGGTTTTAGTGGGCACCGCGATAATGAGGGATCCAAGGCTGGCGCGCGAGTTAAGGGGGGTGAGGATTCATGGTTGACGTGGATGGGGGCAATGCTTATAAATATGGTATAGAGAGGGGTCTAGATGCAATTGGAATATCTATAATAGCGGGAGAAATTAAGAAGATCTCCCTAGAATCCCGTAAATCATTAATGGAAATGAGCCGCCGCGACTCGATTCACCTCGGCTCCTCCCTAAGCAGCCTGGAAATAATAGCCTCCCTGTACTACGTGGGTAAGGTAATTAATGGGGGTGACTGGGTGATCCTATCCAAGGGGCACGCTGCTCCAGCGCTTTACGCGGTGCTAGCCGAGCTTGGATTACTGAGCAGGGATGAATTACCCACTATACAGGACATACATAGTAGGCTCCAGGGACACCCCGAGGTACCGACGCCGGGGGTTGACGCGAGCACGGGGAGCCTGGGCCAGGGCCTTGGGTACGCCATTGGCTTAGCAACAGCGCTTAAGTTAAGCGGCAAGCCCAATAATGTCCTGGTTCTGGTGGGCGACGGCGAATTAGATGAGGGCCAGGCATGGGAGGCATTAATGGATGCCGTGAATAGGGGCCTGGATAACTTATTGATAGTGATTGATGCCAATGGTTTTCAACTGGATGGACCAGTGAGGCCCATTAAGGAGAGGGCCTTTAAGGCGATGGAGGCCCTGGGGCTCGAGGTGGCTCAAGTCAATGGACACGACGTGGATCAATTAGTGCGGGAAATAATTAGGCTACTCGGCGTGAGGGGTAGGCCCAAGGCCATAATAGCGAGGACAATTCATGGAAATGGGTGCCCAGAGATAGAGAACACTAGTCTCCAGCGTCCCTCCCAGTCTCCCCGCCCCTCCGCATCCATGAGGGACTCCCTCGGCAAGTCCCTTGTGAGGGCCATGGATGAGCTAAGCGATTTAGTGGTGCTCACCGCAGACGTGGGTGGACCCACGCGTGCATCCATGGTCGCCAAGAACCACGGCTCCAGGTACATAGATGTCGGGATATCGGAGCAGGAATTGGTCAGCGTGGCGGCTGGATTGGCGGGGGCCGGCATGAGGCCGGCGGCAGTGGCTTTCGCCATGTTCCTAATGAGGGCATGGGAGCAGGCGAGGAATACCGTGGCAAGGATGAATCTTAATGTGAAGTTAATAGGCACGCATGCGGGTTACTCCGACATATCGGATGGCTCCTCCCATCAAGTGCTTGAGGACATAGCGTTGATGCGCGTATTGCCCAACTTCTCAATAGTGGTTCCAGCCGATGCGGCCGACGTGGAGAGGAGCCTCCCGGCGGCGTTGAGGCATGATGGGCCCCTGTACTATAGGGTGGGCCGCGATTACTCCCCCTCCATAACTGATGGATTGAATTATGAATTTAAGTTGGGCCGCGGCGTTGTATTGGAGGATGGGAGCGACATAGCGATAATAGGGGCCGGCCCAATCCTTTGGGACGCAATAATGGCTGTTAAGGAGCTGGGGAAGAGGGGTGTCTCCGTCTCCGTGATAAATATGGCGAGCGTGAAGCCCCTTGATGAGGATCTGATACTCAAGTACGCCAAGAAGACGGGCGCCGTGATAACTGTGGAGGAGCACATGGCCCAGGGAGGCCTCGGGTCAAGCGTGGCCGAATTGCTCTCAACAAGGTACGCCGTCCCCATTAGGGTGATTGGCGCCCATGGCTTCGGCCGATCCGCGCGCTCCGTGAGGGATTTACTGATGCGTTTCGGGGTTAATTATAGATCAATAATTAATGCCGCCATGGATTTACTCAATGCGAGGTGAGGCTAATGCTTGATGAGTTGCGGATGGAGATAGATAGGTTGGATGATGAATTGCTGAGGATAGTGGCTCGCAGAATGGAGATAGCGCGGAGGATAGGGGAAGTGAAGGCAATGAGGGGCGCATCGCCGCGGGATGAGGATAGGGAGGCAGTGGTTAAGGGTCGATGGGCAAGCATGGCGGCGGATCTCGGCCTCCCCCAGGGCCTCGTTGATGATTTACTCAACGCAATAATGAGGGAATCAATTAGGCAGCAATTACCGCCCGTGGAGGGGGTTGTCACCATAGTTGGGAGCGGCCGCGTTGCATCATCGCTGCGGTCCCTCATGAGGGGGCGAATATACTTAACCGACTTCTTTGGTTCCCCGGAGGTGGATCCCTGCGATGCATTCATGGAGAGCGATTACATAATAATAGCGATGCGCCCATCAATACTGGGCAACACCGCGTTTCAGGACTCGCTTAGATGCGCCTCGGGTAGGGTGGTGAGCGATGTATTCTCAGTGAAGGGCCGCTTCTTCAGGGAATTGGAGGGCTTATCCATGCGGTTGGGCTTTAATTACGTCAGCATTCACCCACTCTTCACCTCTCCAGAGCGGGTTGGGGACGAGACCATAGTGGTCACTCCATCGGTTACGAGTGGAGCAGCACTGGAATTCGTGTCCAGGCTATGGAGGAGCCTCGGATTCAGGGTAGTGATTAGCGGGGCCGATGCGCATGATAGGGCAATGGCAGTCACGCAGGTGATTCATCACCTCTACTTGGCGGCGCTGCGTAGAGCCCTTGAGGAGGCATCGCTATCGTTGGGCATTGATTATTCCCAATTCGTTACGCATAGCCTTAAATCAACTCTGGCAGTGGCGGAGCGCGTGTTGTCCCAGGACGTGGTCATGGAGATCCAGTCGAATAATGAGTATGCGCCCATTGCCCGCAGGGCTGGGCTGGAGGCAATGATTAGGACAGCGAATGATTTGGGTGGCGTCTCATGATAATAATTCCAAGAAATGGAGTGGAGCCTGTGCTGAATAGGCTTGAGCGGAGCGGGTTGGAGTATAGGGCGCTTAGGCTGTATGGGGTTGATCTAGTGGTGGCGTGGCCGGACGAGGATCCCGCGAGGCTTGGGTTAAGCGGTGAGGGGGACGTAATAATGACCGGCGCTCATTACCAATTAAGTAGCTCCAAGTGGCGTAAATCAAGCACTGTTAGGATTGGAGGAGTCATTATTGGGGGCGGGGAGCTCGCCGTCGCCGCGGGTCCCTGCGCCGTGGAGGATGAGGATCAACTCAAGTCCACCGCCGTGGCAGTTAAGGAGGCGGGCGCCCAATTACTGAGGGGCGGCGCATTTAAGCCTAGGACCAGTCCGTACTCCTTCCAGGGCCTTGGGTTAAGGGGCCTCGAGCTGCTTAGGAGAATTGGCGACGAGACTGGGCTACCCGTGATAAGCGAGATCACCGATCCACGCTACATTGAGGCAGCGTCCAGGTACGTGGATGCGTTTCAAGTCGGGGCTAGGAATGCCCAGAACTTCGAGTTATTGAAGGCCCTTGGAGAGACGGATAAGCCCATCATATTGAAGAGGGGCTTTGGGGAGACCATTGAGGAGTGGCTCTCAGCGGCTGATTACATATTGTTGGGAGGCAATGAGAACGTGGTGCTATGCGAGAGGGGAATAAGGACTTTCGACCACACCCTGCGCTTCACGTTGGATGTGGGCGCTATTGCCGCCGTCAAGAAATTATCCCACCTACCCGTCTGCATTGATCCAAGCCACCCCGCCGGTAAGCGAGAGTACGTGGAGCCGCTTGCATTAGCCGGGGTAGCGGCGGGGGCCGACATGCTTCTAGTAGAGGTTCACATTAATCCAGCCAAGGCCTTATCGGACGCCGAGCAGCAATTAACGCCGGCCTCATTCGGTGAATTAATGAGGAGGGTGAGGGCAGTATCTCAAGCGATTCGATCATAGAGATGCGCGGCAAGTGCGGTTCCTCCCGAATAGTTATTGGGGGCATGGGGAGAAGCGTGGATGAGATTGAGGAGAGGGCTAGGAACCTGGGCGCGAGGGGTCGCCTCTTCACCGTCATGGCGAGCAGCGTGAGGGGCTTGATGAGGGGGAACCCCATTGAGCTGGGGGATGGTGAATCATCAAAGCGACTAGAGACAGCCATATATATAATAGGGGAATTACTGAGCAGAGGAGCCGATAGGTGGGACACATTAATAGCGGTGGGCGGCGGTTCCCTGCTTGACGTGGCCGGCTTCGCCGCATCAATATATAAGCGGGGCATTGATTACGTGAATGTCCCAACCACTTTATTGGCCATGGTGGATGCAGCCATAGGCGGGAAGACGGGGGTCGATTACGGCAATGTGAAGAACGTGATAGGCACTTTCCACCAGCCCCGCCTCGTCCTGATTGATCCCACGCTAGTGGAGACACTGGATGAGAGGAACTACGTCTCGGGCCTCGCGGAGGTGATTAAGTACGGCTTAACGCTTGATGCTGGCCTCTATGATTATGTTGAGTCCCACGTGAATGAGTTGTTATCCAGGAGGCGCGAGGCGGTGCGGCTAGTAGTGGAGCGCTCGGCGNCCCTTAAGGCTAAGGTGGTTGAGGAGGACGAGAGGGAGGAATTGGGGAAGCGATTCGTGCTTAACTTTGGCCACACCATTGGCCACGCGGTGGAGGGAGCCACGGGCTTCTCGATCACTCACGGCGAGGCTGTGGCCCTGGGAATGAAGTGTGAACTGGGTCTCGGGGTTAGGCTCGGCGTAACGCATGAATCCGCGTTGACGCGCTTCACTAAACTATGTGAGTCCCTGCATCTCTGTGGCTCCCCCCCAGTGAATTTCGAGGATGTGGCTTCGCTTCTATCGGCGGATAAGAAGAAGAGGGGCGACTCCATCTCGATGCCCCTAGTTAAGAGGGTGGGGGAGTGGGAGTTAATTGATGTGGGGATCGAGGAGTTGAGGAGGGAGGTGATTAGGTGCTTATCCACGCCTTAATCGGCCACCCCATCTCCTCAAGCCTCTCCCCCGCGATTCATGGCTACATCTATAACCGCCTCGGGCTCGATGCTGCCTATGTGCCCCTCGACATTAGCCCCAAGAGGTTGATGCATGTAGTTGAGGTCGCTCGCGACGCGTTTAATGGATTCAACGTCACTATTCCGCATAAGGTGGCCATAGTTAGGTACCTAGATGCATTGAAGGGACCCGCCGCGTTAATTGGCGCCGTTAACACGGTCCTCATTAGGGATGCGGAGGCAATTGGCCACAACACCGACGCGGAGGCATTAATTGATTTAATGCTTAATCGAGGCATTAAGTGCGGCGTTGCCATGGTTCTGGGAGCCGGCGG
>LOBW01000076.1 GCA_001516585.1 Thermocladium sp. ECH_B | reverse complement strand
TTAAAGAGTTTGGCGGAGGCGTTGGCTAGCCTCCTCAGCTTTCTTTCCTGGAACCCATTTGGTAGGAGGCGAACCACGTTAGTCCTCCTATTCTTGAATTCGATTTCTTTGATGCCCCCTCCCGGTATTGCGGGGGGAATCGGCTCCCGCTCCTCATTCCCAAGAAATTGACCGGGGGAGGACATCCTGAAGAGAGGTGTTTAGGCTTAAAAAAACTTTTCTATAAGGGGACTACTCATCCCCCGCCCTGAAGGGCGAGGCTTTCCGCCCCCTTAACCCCCATGTTGTAACCTTGGGGAGGGGTCTCCTAAGAGGGGATTGGAGATTATTGTGCGCGCATTAATAATATTTATAAGGAGAAACCATCGATTAAGTTATGGAGGATTACCTCCGAAAGTTAATAGATAAGGGTTCAGCGTACTCTGATGCTCGTTACCATTATCAGAGGGGCTCAAGCATTTCATTAGTTAATGGAGTTGTAGCAGGAAAAACTTCGTGGGTAAGCGAGGGTTACTTGGTTAGGTCATTCAATAATGGCCTCTTAACCGTGTTCTCCTCTAATGAACCCAAGGTGGATAAGCTCGTTATTAAGTCAAAAAGTTGGGAGACCGGATTCAAACCCGCTGCTCCAATAAATAAGAATGTGATTGTGCCCCAAGTAAAGCCCATGAGTGATGCATCTGTTGAGGAGAAGGTAAAGATGCTGCAGGAAATCGATGCCCGTGTGCGCAGTGAGAAGTTAAATTCTAAATTGATTAGGTTTAATATATCCCTCTTTGAGTTTATTGAGAGGCGGGCCTTTCATAATAGTGAAGGCACGTTCTCTTACATAGAGAGGCCGGGCCTCTGGTTAAGGTACTCCATGGTGCTGGAGAACAAGGGGGAAACGATTTCCATGTGGTCAGATGAGTTGGGGGCACTGGGTGGATTGGAATTATTGGATAAATGGAATATCCATGCCGAACTAATAGAGAAAGTAAAGTCCCTCGATAATATATTGATAAATGGCAGGGCGCCTCCAACGGGTAAAATGGATGTCGTTGTGAGCAGCTTGATAGCCGGCATAATAGCCCATGAATCAACTGGGCACCCCTTCGAGGCGGATAGGGTTCTAGGCAGGGAAGCTGCCCAGGCAGGTAAGAGTTACCTGGGGTACTTAGCGGCAGGTAAATTCGCCTCTGAGGCAGTTAATGTATCGGATGACCCCACAATACCCGGCAGCCTCGGCTTTTACTTGGTTGATGATGAGGGGATAGAGGCAAGAAAGAAGCGATTGATTGTTAATGGAAGAGTGAATGAGTTGCTTCAAAGCCGCTTCACTGCATATAAGATGAATGCGGAACCTAATGGATCCATGAGAAGCATGGATTACCAATCGGAGCCGCTCATCAGAATGTCTAATACATTTTTCGAGCCATCCAATATGAAACTAGATGAATTGATACGCGATGTAAGGAATGGAATATTTCTCAAGAGCTATATGGAGTGGAACATAGATGATATAAGGTGGGGACAAAGATATGTTGGGCTTGAGGCGTACGAGATAAGGAATGGCGAAGTGGGGAATCCGGTGAAGTATCCAGTCCTTGAGGCCAGCACGGGAGAAATATATAGCTCAATAGATGCCGTTGATGATGAATTGAGATTCTACGCAGGCATGTGCGGAAAAGGCGAGCCCTCGCAGGCCGTACCAGTATGGATGGGTGGACCAGATATGAGGATTAGGAACATTAGGGTGAAGAAACTTGGAGAGTAATCAATTAGCCTCAATACTTGGCTCAATACGGGCTGAGGAAAAGGCTGTAGCAATGGAGATCAAGGATAATTTAATGATAAAGGTAGTGGATAGCTCAATTGCCCTATTACAGAGATGGAGAACTGTTGATGGTCAGGTTTATGTTGGGTCAGGCGGAAAAATGGCAATAATAGGTTTCTCAGGTAATCCCCCCAGCGATATAGATAAAGAGGCGAATGCGAGCCTAACCCCTTCGCCATACTTCTTCAAGCTTCCGCGTAATGAAGGGGAGACCAAGAAGGATGTAAGTGACCCAAACATAATCGGCAGCATAAGGAATCCAAGTCAACTAATAGATGATGTACTTAATATGATGACTGAGAAGACGAGCGGTGTCGTTATGCTGGAGAACATTGAGAGGCAAGTCGCAACTAGTGGGGGATTCATGGGAACAGAGAAGTTAACTACATACACTGCTCATTTCAGGGTGTTTAAGGGAGATAATACAGGGCATTGGGCGACAACCGGTTCCCGGCTTAACATTAATGATATGAGAAATGCCTTGAGGAAAGCGGATGAGTATGCCTCCATAACGGATGAAGTGGAGATCGATGAGGGGAAGCATAGAGTCATTCTTTCGCCGATGGTTTTCTCTAATCTGCTTCAATTAGTGGGTAGAATGGCATCGGCCATGTCCGTGGAGACCGGTTCCTCCATATTCACCAAGGTGAAACCAGGCGATAAGATTTTCTCGCCCATATTTACCCTGCACGATAGGCCGCTGAGCGATTTAAGGCCCATATTCTTCGATGATGAGGGGAATGAAACACATGATAAGGCCATTGTGGAGAATGGGGTATTCAAAACACTCCTCTTCAATACGGCGCTAGCTGATCGCCATAAATCGAAGAGCACGGGGAACGCTGGATGGGTGTTTCCAGTGCCATGGAACTTGGAGACTGCTCCCGGCGATGCTGACGAAAATGATTTATTGAGTGGAGACGGAGTATTATTCACCAATAATTGGTATACGAGGCTTCAGAACAGCATGGAGGGCATCTTCTCCACCGTGGGACGGGATGCCATATTATTAATAAGAAATGGAAGAATAGTGGGGAGGTCCAAGAAGAGGCTTAGATTAGCAGGTCGACTTGGCGATATGCTTGGAAATATCCAGGCACTATCTAGGACATTATACCCAATAAGGTGGTGGGAGGTAGAGGTTCCAACGCGGGCCCCATTTGTGGATATCTCAAGCTTCACTGTGACCAAGAGCCAATGAATCATCCTTGCCCTTATGGATGGATTCTTTTGACCTCTTGAAAAATGATTTAATCACCTCTCCTTCAAGGGATGACCCTTGCCTCTCTTTTGTCATGGCTTTAATTATGCTTTTACTCGATATATATTGCCGGCCTGCCCGGCATTGCTGACTTAGCCTTATTAGCGGGATCCTGGCCTGGATTTAATGCATCGTGGATCATTATCTTAATGCCGAGTTTCTTTTCCATAACTGGACCAAAGTACTTAAACGCATTCAGCTCCATTTCTCTCGAGACGATGTTGCGGGGTATTTGGCCATTAAATACTCTCTTAGCAACATCGGGTATGCGAGACTTAATGTTATTGAACCGTGGATTGCTTGAGGCTTCCTTAATTATCGATCCCATGTCCTTCTTCTCCTCCATCTTAACTGCAATAAAGCTAACCAACTCATAAAGCTCACTGCTTGGCCCAACATATATATGAGCCAGCTTTGCCTCCTTTCTCAGCCTCAATAATTCCCTCACGTCCTCTATGGTCCTGAATACTACATCAACAGCATTATCCACCTCATCACTTGGCTCCTTTGCCGGAGTGATCCATTTCTCTAATGAAATTAGGGATGAATTACCCATTCTATGCCATAATTCCTCCGTTATGTGAGGCATGAGGGGGCTCAATAATATTAACCACTTGCCTAAAAACTCCCAAAGCACCGACCTGAATTCAGGTAATGAGTCCTTCACATCCATGTAAATCTCCGCAGAACTAAGCAGATTAAAGAATGACTCAAGCACATATTTCCTAATACTCATGCTCTCTATTAACTTAGGTGCAGTAATGAGTAGCCTATCGATCTTGCCCAACAACCACTTACTTGGAAGTGTTAATTCATTGGTGGGCAGCGATGCTTTTCCCATCGTTATTATCTCATTTGCCAGTCTCCAGAAATCCACTAACCTGGAAAGCACTACATCCACTTCATTATCCTTCCAATCAAGTAGATTCTCCAGATCCGCCTCATAAGCCATATAGAGCCTAACCATGTCTGGCGGGTAATTACTGACCGCTTCCCTAAGCGGTAAGACATTCCCAAGGGACCGCGACATTTTCTGCCCATTACGTATTAGGAAATTATTCAGGGTAATGGATTTAGGCCACATATCGCGTGGGAATATGGCCGCATGGTGAGCTATGAAGAAGCTCAAGTGATTGCCTATCAAATCTATGCCGCTGTGCCTCTGATCAACTGGGTACCAGTACATGAATTCCCTACGGGCCTTCTCCGCCACTTCGCTTAATATTAATGGCTTGCCTTTACCCAGGAATACATAATCATAGAACGAGAGAAGCTTGTTAAGGGCATCCTCATCCGTGCCATTACTCTGAATCACTTTGGAGGTCAATTCGCTGAGCACCTTAGACGCATCGCTGCTCTTCACATACCTAGCAATCGTATAGAATGCCATGTATATGGTCGAGTCGCTCAGGGCCTCTATTACCCACTCATTATCCCAGGGAAGGCGAGTGCCGAGGCCCCTCTTCCTGGCGCATGGCCTCATATTCAGCCAATTAATGGTTGACTCGAAGTTAATCCGGTAAGACTCCGGCATTATCCTCATGGAGTTAAATGCCTCCCATATTTTTGGTTTCCACTCTGGATGGCCGTAATTAAGGAACCATTGATCCCGTATCACTGCAACTATGACCCTATTGCCGCCCCTCGTAAGTATTAGCCTGGGCTCCGTCTCATACATGATGTCCCAAGCATTCTTGCCTTTTAATAATTGAATTGCCTTCTCCTTAGCCTCAGAAACCCTTACCCCCGCGAGCGAAGTATTATCCCTCATCACCCCAGAATAATACTCATCCCTATAGATAATCTTGGTTGCCTCGTTAAGCTTATCCTTCTCTAATTGACTCTTTATTCCCATTCGCTTAACTATATCAGCGGCAGGCCACTCACCGTAACCCTCAACCCTTATTATCCCAATTGGGGAAATGCCTCTAGCAACGCCGCTGAACTCATTATCGCCGCTAGCTAGCTCCACTAAGGCAATGTAATCATAGGGAGCATGAGCGGGGACACTATACACAACTCCAGTGCCTGTATCATCATCCACGAAGCTGGCCGGCAAAACAGGTAACCATGATTCGGTCACTGGATTAATGACGCGCGCCCCAAGTAATTCCCTCCCCCTGAGTTCCCTAATCACCTTAACCTCCTTATCTTGAAATGATAGCTTCCACGCAGCTTGCTTGGATATTATCCAAGTTTCCCCACCCACCTGGGCCTCCACATAAGTGGCGTCTGGATTTATCCATACATTGGTCGCGCCAAATATTGTTTCGGGCCTGAACGTGGCGGCCACCAAATATTTTCCATCACTCAACCTAAACTTAACTAAGTTAAACTCAAGTATCTCTATGTTGATCTCGTCGCCGCCCTTTATATCGTGCTCGCCAACTGCTTGGCCCTCCGCTGGGGAAAAGAGAACTACATGCTTCCCCCTAGTTATGAATCCATTGTCCCGTAGCTTATAGTACTGCCAAATAATGAATGAACTATACTCGGGATCACCCGTGGTGAATTGACGCGTGAAGTCCATTGATGGCCCTATCAACTTTAAATCCTCCTCATAATGGCTGGCAAAGAATTTCGCTATATTCCATGGATCCTTGAATGACTCGATAATTCTACTTATTTCTCCCTTGTCCTTTATATAAATCCCAACATACCACTCATAGAGGTCCCTTAACTCCGCGTCTCCCTTGCTTAACCTATCCGCCACTGATTGAATTGGAGTGCCCGTTATATGCCACGCTATTGGAAACAACACATTATAGCCCTGCATCCTCTTTAGGCGAGCAATTATGTCACTTATCGTGAACGTGCGACCATGTCCAATATGTGGAGGACCCTGCACATAGGGATACGGAACGGTGATGAAGTACTTGGGAGCGCCCTCCTTGACGTCGCCATTAAACACCCCCTTCGAGTACCACTCATTCTGCCAACGCCTGGATACCTCCAACATCTCCTTAACTATATCGTTATAGAAAGCTCATCGCTATTGGATCCAACTAAGGTTTTTAACATTATCGCTCCGACGGCTACAAGTTTTCAGAGTTAAGGTTTAAAAAGCCGTGAAGCCTCAGGCAATGGGGATTCCTATTGCCGAGTTCCAGGCACGAATAGTTAGGGAAAAGAGGGAACGCAAGAAAGAGAAAGTGAGGAACTTCATTGAATGGTTCAATAAAATAATAATGGACGCCGAGCTATATGAATATAGATATCCCGTCAAGGGCGCATATATATGGAGGCCCTATGGTTTACAAATAAGGCGGAGGGTAGAGAACATAATTCGGGAGCTCCATGATGGAACCGGCCACGGCGAGGTCCTATTCCCAGTATTTATACCGCTCGAGTACTTCAGCAAGGAGAGCGAGCATATAAGGGGGTTCGAGGAGGAGGTTTTTTGGGTATCTAAAGGCGGCAAGGATCCTGAAAGGCTCATCCTGAGGCCCACCAGCGAGACAGCCATGATGCCGATGTTTAAGTTATGGATAAAGGACCACACCGATCTACCTCTAAAGGTTTACCAAATAACAAGCGTATTTAGGGCTGAAACCAAGTCGACGCATCCCATGATTAGGCTTAGGGAGATCTCCATGTTCAAGGAGGCTCACACGGCTCATGTAGATAGAGAGGACGCCGAGAAAACGGTTAGGGAGGCAATGGAAATATACAAAAAGATATATGATTACCTCAGCATTCCATACCTAATATCAAGGAGGCCAGAGNGGGATAAATTCGCGGGAGCGGTCTACACCATAGCATTTGATACCTTAATGCCCGATGGAAAAACAATACAAATAGGAACTGTTCATTACCTTGGAACCAACTTCTCCAAGGTCTTCGAGGTAACATACTTGGATAAGGATGGAGCAACTAAGTACGTTCATACGACCAGTTACGGCATATCCGAGAGAGTTATAGCAAGCATGTTGGCGATACATGGAGATGATAATGGACTTCTCCTGCCCCCCAACGTAGCTCCAATACAGGCGGTGATAGTTCCCATTCCACAGGAAGGATATGATACTAAGGGAGAAGCAGCCAAAGTTGAGGCAGAGCTTAGGGGAGCAGGAGTAAGGGCATTAGCGGATCTGCGCGATGATAAGACGCCGGGCTGGAAATTCAATGATTGGGAAATGAGGGGCGTACCAATACGTGTGGAAATAGGGCCTAGAGATATGGATAAGAAAACTGCAGTAGTTGCCAGGAGAGATACTGGCGAGAAGTATGAGGTGCCTCGCCAATACGTGGTTGACTTCATTAGGAAATTAATGGTGGAGGTTGGGGATAACATGCGGAGGGAGGCATGGAGTAATTTAAGGAAGTCAATTCACTATGTGAGCAGTATACAGGAGGCATTGGATAAGTTAGGCGCTGGCGTAATCATGATACCCTGGAGCGGAGATGAACAATGCGGTATAAAGATACAGGAGCAGCTGGATGCCAGCATACTTGGTGTTCCAATTGATGAGGAACCCACTGCTCAAATAGGCGGGGAGAAAGACCTAGCGTGCCCAGAGAAGAACGCTAATTACTGGGTAAGGGTCTCAAGGCGATACTAGGATTACTTCAATATGTTTACTAAATCCATTGCTTCCATTGGGTTTCCCTTAGTTATCATTAATAATCCCTTAAAGAATGCACTTATGGGATCCAACTCACCCTTAATTAGCTTAACAAGGTTATCCCTACTGATGCTCACCGCTAGATTCGGTGATGGATGCGTTCCCTTAATTATTGTGACTGCCCCATCCTTTATCTGCACGTAGAAGGCCTCTAAATTAGTTCCCTGGAATTGATATACCTTGTTAACATTCTTCATTTTCTCCATTATCTTGCCCTTATTGGCCTCAACTAAATTATTCAGGAGCTGTATTGGGTCCTCGCTTGACATACTACAAGGAGAAATAACTCCTTTATAAAAATTACCAAAATGGGGGTTAAGGGGGCGAAAAACCTCGCCCCATCAGGGCCGGGGATGGATAACCCCCTTATAGAAAGGTTTTTTAAGACTAAACACCTCTCTTCAGGATGCCCTCCCCCGGTCAATTTCTTGGGAATGAGGAGCGGAGGCTGATTCCCCCCGCAATACCGGGAGGGGGCATCAAAGAAATCGAATTCAAGAATAGGAGGACTAACGTGGTTCGCCTCCTACCAAATGGGTTCCAGGAAAGAAAGCTGAGGAGGCTAGCCAACGCCTCCGCCAAACTCTTTAACGAGGTTAACTATGAGAGGAGGCAACAATTCTTCCACGGAGGAAAAG
>LOBW01000075.1 GCA_001516585.1 Thermocladium sp. ECH_B | reverse complement strand
CAATGAATGAGACATACACTTTTCCACTCCTCGTCAATTTCACCGCCACGCGTTTAACTTTCTCTAGTGGGAAGTCCCTGTGGGCAATGACCTTGAAGGCCCCGAGGCCGCTCAGCCTCAACACAAGCCTCCTCCCACTCCCACTCGTTCTAGCTTTCCTAACCACTATCTTCCACCCGCTCTGCGGATAAACCAAGGAGTAGTATTTATGGGGTTTCTTCTCCCTTGGGAAACGCGATAACCCATCTAAAAAGCGCTTCCTAGCCTCGTAGTATCTATCTGCTATCTGTTGCAGTGTCTGGGAATAGCGCTGTTGATACTCTTCGTCCTGTTTTCTGAGGTCGAGGGCTAGTTGCCTCAACTCATTCTTGCTTAATCCCTTCCCATCCTCATGGTAGAAGTACTTGTCTGCCCATCGTAGGGTGTTGTAGACCTCACAAGCCAACTCCAACTGGGCCTTTAACGCCCTCAACGTTCGTCGATCAGTGTATGCTCTGAACCTAAACCCCACGATGGGCATCAGAAAAATAGGAACATCAAATATTTAAAGTTACCCCTCATCCCCGCCATAAATGGCGAGGTTTTCCCCCATGCGTATAAAAAAACTTAACTTGGCTTTCAAATTAAAAGAGAATTATTCATAGCATATATTCGTCAATTAATATTATTATGTATAAGATAACTTTCTATTAAGATGGTTTTCTTATGAGGATTAGTGTATGTTATAGTAGTGATGGGGTTTATGCATGCATTTTCTCGCTTATTGCCCGTAGTGCGGCGTTTGGGTGCTGATCAGGCCTCACACTGAAGCCGCGTATGATGCTGGCTATTTTTCCCTCTGGATCCACTATGAATGTGACTCTATCAGCCATGCCGAGCATGCCGAGGACATTGAAGGATCTCGCTATGGAGCCATCCGCATCACTTATCAATTTGAAGTTAGCGCCCTCGGCCTTGGCGCATCTAGCTAATGTGGCTGAATCATCCCTACTGATGCCGAGGACCTCGACGCCTAACTCCTTGAACCTGTTCCAGGATGAGGCGAATGCCTGGGTCTCCCTGGTGCAGCCGGGAGTGAATGCCTTGGGGAAGAAGTAAATTATGACCCACCTTCCCCTTAACTCGCTTAACTTAATCCTAGATCCATCATGCGCAGGAGCCTCGAAGTCCGGCGCAGGATCCCCAACCCCAACCATAGGGAAGCACTGAACCTCAGCAATAAAAATGATTAATTCAGGTTCAAAGGAGGCACACAGGCTAGCCGTGCACTGAAAAGCAGATCTAAAGGAAGATTGATGTTAATCCCATGATTCCCCACATTAAGAATCGCCTAATAGTGCTGTATTGGGGGGTTATTGAGTTGTAATTGAATTAATTGCGTGTCCATTTAATGGTAACGCATATATAAACATTACCCAAATGATCCAAAGCAAGCAATGAATGCATCATGCCATAAATATAAAATAGAACTATAGATTCCTTTAATTCATGATGAGGAGGGGGGCGGGGGATGCATTAATTGGGTTATATTTATGGCATGCGCCATTAAGTTATTGAGTGCTGCCTGATCAAATGTTGATGAGAGGCCAATTAAATTAAAGTCGAAATTAATCAATATATTCGACTTAGGGGTTGGGGTCGTTATGTTTAGGCTGCCAAGTAATGTGGTTGGAATGCCGTTACTTAATAGGCACATCCTGCTTAGGCTTAATGATGAGTTGGCAAATGATGCGGCGGATGTGACGTTGCTGAATAGGTAACGTAAATTGGTTGTATTCGTGTAGGGCTTAACTGTTTGGAAGCAGTAAGTGGTTTGGCCGTTCCACGTTGAGGAGCCAATATAGGAGAGCTCGCCCTCGAATATCTTAGTATTGCCTACCTTTAGCCGCACCCCAGTATAGTTCCTGGTCTCGCCGCAGAACTTAATTGCGGAGCCATTAGTGTATCTAGCAATTAATGGAGAGCTAAAGGCCAGGCATGAGTAGTTACCGCTGACCTCGAGGCCCAGCATTAACGGCATAGTTATGCTTACCCCTTGACTGGCTGATGATATGGTTATGTTGGCCGCTATGTAGTAATCGGCGCTGGAGGATTCATTAATATAAGAAAACTCAACGGTGGGCACATTAATGCGTATCTCCATTGTTGCTCCAGGACCTGAGGCATTGAGGGCGGTTATATATACGGAGCCCGTGTAGGTTAATGTGGCTTGCTTAACCGTGGCATTGCCGAGGCTCCAGAGCGCCTCCATTGCTGGCGAGGATGATTGAGGCGAGGCGGAGGATGTAGTTGTAGTGCTTGGTGGAGGCATGGTTATTGTGGTTGTCTGTGTTTCCTGTGATGATTGAGTTGAGGCGGTTGTTACTGATTGTGAAGATGTTGATTGAGTTGAAGGAGTTGGGGATTGAGTTGAGGCGGTATAGAAGGTGGTTGATTGGGTGATCGATAATTGGGTTGATGTTGTTTTTGGCGTTGTCGAGTAATTGAATATGAGGAGACCCGCGGCTATGCCTATTACTATTGCTGCAGCCACCGCGATAATNATTATCGGCTTCATACTTTTCCTTAAATTAAATACATATTTATATCCTTTCCTTGCAAGGGAAATCATCGCGGCATCATGGAGGGGGGAGCATACGATGTTTGCAATAATCATGTACGGCACTAAATGGCATTATAAACCATGAATAGNCCTCGTCCCTAATGGTGGGGGATCAACGCTTTNCTTGCTTTTTTGAAAAATTCTTTAAAGCTGTGCCTAGTATTTATGGATGTGGAGGTAGATACTGGTTTCGCCGCGGAGAGAGCTAAGTCAGTCATTAATGGCATCCTAAGCCTCTACTCGGGCAAGGAGGGCGCCGTGAGGATGGTGATGGCCGTTGTCCTGGCCGGGGGTCACGTGCTTCTAGAGGATAAGCCAGGCGTTGGAAAGACATTCCTCGCTAAGCTAATGGCGAGGATCCTAGGCCTTAGTTTCTCAAGGATCCAATTCACGCCGGACCTATTGCCAAGCGACTTGATTGGAACCAAGGTATGGAGGCCCGGGGAGAGCCGTTTCGAGGTGATGAGGGGACCCATATTCGCTAACTTCGTGCTGGCCGATGAGATCAATAGGGCGCCTCCAAAGACCCAGGCAGCGCTCCTGGAGGCAATGGAGGAGCTCCAGGTAACTATAGAGGGAGAGACCCAGCGATTGCCGAGACCCTTCATAGTGATCGCCACCCAGAACCCCATAGAGTATGAGGGCACTTACCCTCTTCCCGAGGCTCAATTGGATAGGTTCATGATTAAGCTCAGCCTCGGTTACCCAGATGAAGAGGAGGAGTTGGAGTTATTGAGGAGGAGAATGGCATGGATGACGGATGACCCGACCGATAAGGCATCGCCGGTTACCGGACCAAGCGAGTTAGAGGGCATTAGGGCATTCATTGAGGGCGGCGTTAAGGTCAGCGATGACTTGTTGAGGTACATTTTATCATTTAGATCGATTCGAGGCGATGATAGGGTGGCGGCTGGCCCCAGTCCCCGGGGATTAATGTCCCTCCTCAGAATGGCTAGGGCAATGGCCGTAATAGATGGGAGAAACTACGTTGTCCCAGACGATATTAAATCCATAGCTCCAGACGTGCTTGGGCACAGGGTAATCCTTAAGCCGGAGCTAGCCATAGAGGGGGAAGTGACTGGGCGGGATATAGTTCTGGAGTACGTAAGTAAATTGCCCGTTCCGAAGTGAGAGCATGGTTAAGGAAATCACTAAGTCCTATTACCTCCTCCTATTGCTGCCCACCACGCTCTCCGTCATCGCATTCATGAGCACTGCAAAGGAGGCCTTAATTCCAGTCCTATTCGCCATATTAATGGTGGGCCTAGCCATTTACACGAATGATGAGCCGCGGATAGATATAGCCCTATCCCTAAGCAGGAAGCGGGTCTTTGTGGGGGATGAGGTGGAGATGATAATTAATGTGAGGGTTAAGCGCGGACTTGGCGTAATAGCTATTAATGTTCCTCCAGCGTCATATGCGGCGTCAAGGCATAGGGAGAGCTTTGATATAGTGAGCGGGAGAGCTAGTCACGTTATATTCAAGGGATTCAGGGATGGCGAGTGGGCATTTAGGGTCAGGATTAAGGCATTGCGGCGGGGAAGATTCGAGTTCGGCTTGATTAATTACGCTTATCATCATGTGTTCGGCATGAGGGTAATCGAGGATAGGATCAAGGTTAGCGAGGAATTACTGGTGGTGCCTAGGTACAGGATAATTAGGAGAAGCCTAGGCAGAATCAAGCCGTCCACCCTGACCCCAAGAACAACGCCGACCAGGGTTGGGCCTCCCTCCTCGGATTTCCTTGAGGTACGTAATTACTTGCCTGGGGATCCATTTAAATTCATTAATTGGAAGGCATCGGCCAGGTCGCCTCAGGGAAACCTATTTATTAATGAATATGAGAGGGAGGGGTTAAGGGCTGGAATATTTCTCCTGGACGTGGGGGAATGGATGAGGCTGGGGCTTCCGCATGAGAATCCCCTAGAGTACTCCGTGTCCCTCATCTTATCCCTGAGCAAAATGATGCTTAGATACGGCTATAACGTGGGGTTATGGACTGTGCCCGATACGGGCATCCGGGTAATGCCATCCTCGGGGCAAACCCAGTTCCAGCGGATCATGAATGCCCTGCTTCTAGTCGAGGCGGGGAGGGGGGGAGCCATGATTGATCCGGCGATGATTAGGGTAATAATGGAGACCAGGCCCATACTGATAATGACCAGTAACCTAGCTGCTCCGGGAGCCATTAACTCGATAAGATCCATTTGCAGCGATCGTAAGTGCATTAGCAGAACCATACTTATAGATATCAATCACTCATCAATTGCGTTAAGGGAGAGGCTGAGGAATTATGGTGACGTGGGCTGCATTCCACGCATTAATGAGAAGAGGGATTTACTGCCTAGGGGAGCATTGGTGACCACATGGGACCCGGCGTGTGAGGGGGTGGGCACCGTGGTGGTGAGGCTGATGCCCATGATTAGGTGGTTATCGTGAGGATGGCATTATTTATGTTGGTAATGCTTCTCCCGGCAACGCCGTTACTGGTGCTTCTCTATGGAGGCGATTACCCCAGTGGCTTAATCTATTTATTGCTGGCGATCACGCTGATCATTGAGGTCATTGGGGTGGTTAGGGGGAAGGGAAGCGGAGCCGGGGGCCTCTTCTCATTATTATCATCCTCATTCCTCCTAGTGCTTGGGCTGGGCTACGTGCCTTACTACGCCCACTTCGCATTGGGTTCAATCAATCAATACTCGCTGCCGTACCTTGGCCTCGCCATGGCGTCCAGTTGCCTCGCCTACTTCCTCGGCTCCACCCTCGACGCATCGCAGCGATTACTAAGGAGGATTAGGGAGTTGGGGTATGATGATGCAGATGAATTGGAGTTGAACCGCATGGGTGACGCCGCAATAATCATGGGCGTAGCCGCCTTATTCACGTCATTCCTGGCCTACCTCATCATGAGGATCGCGAGGCTCATAATTCTAGCGCCGCTTTTCGCATTAATGCTATTCTCTATCACTTACTTAGTATTGACAATTATTGCGAGGAGACATAGGTTTTAGGCGCAAACCTTTTATGTTGAATCATATATTTATCCATGAATAATGTCCGGATGGGTAAGCATTGCCGACCTTGGATTCAAGCCCCTAATCAGGGCATTATTATCATGGCTACTTCTCTTCCTGTTCCTCACAATAATTGAGAACATAATTATGAGCGACGCGAAGATCGCGACCAGTATCATCAAGTATGTGGAGGCCGATCCCATCGCTGCGGCTCGCTCGGTGTCCAGGTTAATGGCTGCCCTTCTCCACCCAAGTGAGGCTGGGTTACCGGGCGTGGGCATTTATGGATTAAGCATTGGACTCCTCGTGGATGCATCGCTGATCACGCTTTTCCTATTGACTCTACTGGCTGGGGTTCAGTTATGGCTTGGGCTCAGGGAATTCAGGGGAAGGGGATTCCCTGGACTAGCATTATTCGCGGGCTCCACCATTAGTTTAATCGGCGCATCGATGGCCCTCATTGGCGTGCTAATCATGATCATGCTAGTCATTAATCCAATAGTGGATCAGGGAATGTCGATCAATATATCGGGCCCAATTATTTACCTAACCATACCGCTTCCTTGGCCCATTGTCGTCGGCATTGCGGTCTGGATAATAGGCATAGCCATAATTGGCGGAGCCTTGACGCGCATCCTGATCCATGAGCGGGACGTTACTGGAGTAATCGCTGGCGCCGCGCTAATTCTGGGGGCGATTCTCGCTATTATTCCATTAATTGGATTCGCCCTAATGAGCGTGGCGGCAATCGCGCTCGCCACGAGAGAGATAAAGGTATGAATGACAAGGCTACTGCATTAATGTTTTTGGCTATAGCCCTAGCAGTGACTTGGATCCTAATGAACTCAATTCAACTACTCCCGATCCAGGCAGTTGGTGGAGTCTCCAACTCATTGGGCAGCGGCAACTCCATTAATAACGGAGCCGGGGGCGGGGGGTTGGGTGGGGTTAATCAAGGCATTGGGTTGGGTCGCTTGCCCGGCATCGCCATTAATTTATCATATAATTGGCCCAGCATTAATGGATCCATTCCTTTCATAGAGACCCCAATTATCGCTCCAATGATCACCCTAAATAAGGGATTCATCGGTGATTGGAGCAAAGGAATTGGGCTGCTCTTCATAACTACCCCCCTCAATACATTAAGGGTGCCCTTACCCTTCACTACAGGCATAACGGGAGGAGGCGAGGCGGGAGGATCAATAACGGGAGGAGGCGGGGGCGGAGCTGGATTGAGCGGTTCCTCCAGCAAAGGGAACCAAGGTTTGCGGGAGGCAGTTACCCCAATTATTATCGAGAAGGCGATTCCATGGTTGATATATCTATTAATCATTCTGATAATAGTCATATTGGCGTTTTCCCTATTAAGCTCTAGGCGCGGCGGTAGGGGGACTAAGAATCTTGAGAACAACATGAAGCGGAGGATCCAGGAGGAGAAGAGAGGCCGCGAAGCGATTCCCAAGACTCATTCACAGCGCCTTGTGAGCAATGAATTGAGTCTGAGCGGGAGGCCGGTGCAATTACGGGGTTGGGGTGGGGGTGAATTAATTAAGTTGGGTATTGATAAGGACTTGCCTCTTTCCTGGAGAATAAATGATCCTCTTAATTACTCCATGGTGCCTGGGGCAAGCCTATCCATACTTCCCGAGGGCGAGGTGGTTGGGGATTCCATTGTTTTTAGGGCGAGTGGGTGTCATGAGGTTAGGGCGAGGATGGGCAGTGAGGAGGAGGTTCATAGGGTTTGGGTGGTTAATGATTACTCCAGCGACGTTATAGACTCGTTTCGGGCGAATATGATGGCGCGTGGCGCCGCTGCTGAGGAGACTCCCAGGGAGGCGTGCCGCAGGTTTGGCGTGGAGTGCTTGGGGTGGAGCGGCTTAAGGGTTTTCGAGGAGGTAAGGTACGGGGGATACCCAATAGATAGGGGGAGGTATGAGTATTTTCTAAGGGAGTTGGCGAGGCTTAGGGATGCCTTAATTATGGGGTGCGAGTAATGGGTGGACTCACCGCCAATGCGTCTAAGTTAATTGCTGCCGTGGTGGTCACGGTCATTATTTACTTAATTGCGGCACCCATGGCACTGCGGTACCCAGGGGCTCGTCTACTCATTGATTGGATCGTGGATGCAATGCTTCTCCCCCTCATCATATACTATGGAATCATTATTGCCGGGGATTACTTAACTGGGCGGGGACATGATGCTGAAGCATTGAGGAGGCTAGTGGCTCCCGCTGTCTTCATTTATCTCTTGATCTCATACACCGCCGGATTAATTCACTCGAGTAAGGCAAGCGGCGCTGGGCTGGTTCTATACCTATTCATATTATCGGGCCTAATCAAGAGGGCGAGGAATGGGTGGGGCACTGCCGTGAGGGCCTTCATGTATAGGCTAAGCGATTCCCTCGTGATTTATGGGGTGGGGGGACTCCTGGGCTTGGCCTATGCCCCAATGGCTGCGCCATTCATGTATGCGGCTATTGCGGGGGTGATCATATCCATCACAATTCTAATGGGGCTTCGAGAATCAATTCTTGGAGTTGCAATGGATCTAAATGGGCTGTACCCCATGATGGTCACCATAATCTTACTAATGGGGGTAGCGGCCACGCTCTCGTCATTGCCTCCTCTACTTGCTTATTCGCAGTACATTGACTTAGCGGCAATAGTGGCGGTGCTCATCGCGATGACCCTGATCAGCCATAGACTATACTTGACCTACTCCAGAGCATCCGAGAAGATGGCCGAGAAGGTGTATGAACAATTCTCCAGGGAAGCAAGGCTGGTCTCGACCGCTGAGGATGAGGCTATCGCCAATGCCATAATAGGCTTCGTGGAGCGGGGCCGAAAAGAGGAACTCATAGCGTATGCGGCCCACGCATTAACCCTCTGCGGATTAAGCATTAATGAAGTAATGACGGCGCTGAGGGAACTCATGGATTATAGGCAAAGAGGAATCGAACCCATATGGCCATGGGAAGCCGAAAGAGCGAAAAGAGAGGCCGAGAGCGATGCAATAACCAGAATCAATATAGTGAAAGAATTAATTACACAATTAAGCGAATGCAGTAAATCCACTAAACCCAAATGATATTGAGCGAGTTATGTTTCTATTTTGTCTTGGGAAATTTTTTCATGTTTTTCCGCGTCTCGCAGAGTTTTCCCAAGGTCGGGGAAGGAGAATTCCTTGGGAAAAAACAAAAACGCAATACTTAAATATAAAAAGTATATAAGTTTTCAGCAGAATCTATAAAAGAATTGAAACATCCATATTC
>LOBW01000074.1 GCA_001516585.1 Thermocladium sp. ECH_B | reverse complement strand
TCTTTAATAATTTCATACATTTCTCTCTTGTCAATATTCTTAAGTTCTCTATTGATATAATCAATTTCGTTTCTAAAAATCCCTTTAGCCTTGTTATACCAAGGGTCATCAGTAGTTAAATCGCAATATACTTCTAGGTTAGCTCCATATATCACTTTCTTTAAAGTAGATAAAGTTATGAAATCTTCTCCTTTCTCTCCAGCATAAATTCCCAATATCCCAGACTCGTGATGTAACATAACCGCTAAAGCTAGGTAAAGTCCTATATTATTTCCGTGCGTTTTATAAGCTAGATAAGCGCCAACCAATTCATGTCTAAAACTCTTCCTATCACCCTTCATATACTGGGTAGTTAATTTTCCTAGGTCGTGATAAAGTATTGCTAACAATACCAGATCATTATCATTTTTACTGTTTAATACTCTTTGTACCGATTTTAAATAATATTTCTTGTATATCCTACTCCATATTAAACCCGCTACGTAAATATGTTTTAGATAAGGTTCTACACATTGATTATCTTTAAAGAATGCACAACATATCATTTCTTTTTTGACCTCCTCTTTTTACCCTCAGATTCGGATTTAGGTTTATCTAACTCTACTTTAAGCCCAGCTTCATCGTATAAATCGTCCTTCCTAACGTATATTGATAGAGCATTATTGATGATCCTATCTAAAGTAGTGACTTTCTTAACGTGTATTTTGCCACCTTTTTCATACGGATATGAATAAACGTTTCTACCGTTAAGTAATGTAGTAAGCCTTTTCAACGAGTGATTGTCAACTAGAGATA
The DNA here is from genome assembly GCA_001516585.1 of Thermocladium sp. ECH_B. Taxonomy (NCBI): domain Archaea; kingdom Thermoproteati; phylum Thermoproteota; class Thermoprotei; order Thermoproteales; family Thermoproteaceae; genus Thermocladium; species Thermocladium sp. ECH_B. Next base: position 8,165 of record LOBW01000074.1, on the reverse strand, counting down.
TAGAGTATTTTAACGATTTATCATCAAGTCCATCTTTCCTTAGCACAAGCTCCTTATCGCTTTCAGACTCAATTAAGCTATCATCTAAAATAAANATTATAATATAATTACTGGGCCTTACTAACACTTCATCCTCAGGAGGATACGAAAATAAATGTAAATTCTCTATATATTCCAAAAATTCAACATAAAATAAATCCCCTTTTTCCTCTATTTCTTTTACCTTATTCTCGTCATAGACAGTATCAATTGAATTTACTAAATTATCATAGGCNGTTGAGGAATGTAACACGTCCTTAGTTGCTTTAATTATAGAGTCTAAATATGGTAAATTATTTTCTACATCAAAAATTATCGCATTAACTTCTTTTGATTTTTCATTCTTCTTTTCCTTCCTTCTACCAATTCTTCCAACTCTCTGAATTAAACTATCGATGGGAGAGATTTCAGCATAAAGTTTCTCAAATGAGAAATCAAGTCCTACCTCTAAAGTCTGGGTTCCTATTAATACTAAATCGTCTTCATTATTCATTTTAATTTTAACACTATCATAAACTTTCCTCCTATCTTCAATAGCCATCAAAGAGTGTAAAATATAAACGTTCTTACATTTATCCNTCAATTTCTTATACAAACTCCTAGCCCTCTCAACAGTATTAAGAATAACCAGCGTATTACCCTCACAATCTATTTCATTTTCTGTCAACTGTTTATCACCGTTAAAGGTTATTTTTACATCTCTCTTAACATTAAGATCTACAGTTAAATTCTCCACTTTTTTACACTCCCTAGTTAATCTTTCCAATAACGCCTTAGGTAACGTTGCTGACGAAAATACAACTATTGCCCCAGAATTCACTAAGTTGCATATAATTTTACCCATAACCCTAGGCGAAAGAAAGACGCTGTCTTGAATTAAATGAGCTTCATCAAATACTATATAAGAATTGCCCATTAATCCTACTGGTAAAGTATATCTACCAGTCTCATAACCGTACTTCCACCACTTGTTTACCCTTTTAGCCAAAAACCCATATGCAAAAGAGTCAATTGTTGTAAGAGTAATAGGTGCATTATAAAGAAAAGTAGGGTTTTCAACATCACCATGATCTTCCCCTACGGGAATATCTAATTGCAAACCTATCACGTAATTGCAAACCCTATCCCTCATTTGAGTTAATAATGCATGAGTCGGCTCAGCTATATACATTCTTCCCGCAAAGAAGTCATTAACCTTAAACTGATAAAAGAACGGTGCTAAAAAAATCTCGGTTTTACCAATCCCCGTTGGAAGATTTAATATAAATAGCCTCCCTTCATCTACCTTATCAAATATCTCCTTAGCCAACTTATACTGTAATTCTAACCTTTCATTATCTATCTCCCCTTTTTCATTCCATGACTTTATCATTTCAGCAATTAGCTCCTTCACCAATCATCACCTTCTGGAAATATAGCTTCACCAGCACACAAAGTCCTATTGTATTTTATCTCTCCAACCTCATAATAAGATCCCAAAAAATACAATGGAACACTAAAATATCTTCTCTTACCTTGCTCATCAAAAGCTGGAAATATTAAATATCTACCTGTTGCATTCTTAATATCTGAAACAACGTTAACCTCATGTTTATCACATTTTTCTACCTCCACTTCCTTTACATCTTCTACACTCACCATAGATTCAGTATCACCTAACCTTTGGATATTGTATAACGCTTTTTTTACGACATCAACGCCATCTACCATCCCAAAAAGTACTTGCCTATTGAAGGAATACGTGTATTCTCTCACTAAAGCATCATTATATTTAGTGATTTNATTGAAACTACNTGGTAAAGACTTATTCTCCAGAACTCCTCTGGCTCTCTTCAGTATTACGGGGGAAACAGAAATCTTAACGTCGCTTAGAAACACTTCCCTTGCCTTCCTAACTAATTTCTTAGCATAATTTAGACAATCACTAGGTTCACAGTAGCCTAAAATACCTAATCCTTCTCCTAGAGCTCCTATCAAAGTAGAAGGCGGAATAAAAGGATATGATGTAGACACTTGATAAACATCAAGTCTTTTAACACTATATAATGGCCCCCTTAGCCTTGCTAATAAATAATACATTCAGACACCTTATTAGCCCTCATTTCCTAGTATTTTATTAAATATATCAGTTAATGAATTACCGCATTCTAATACATCTTTATATTTACTACAATCAATACCATAACCGTATATCTTTAAGCTATTATCTCCTACTAATTTCTTATAGGAGAGTAATATGTCGATAGACTTATCAACATAATCTGGGTAAGAACCGTGAACTAAATTGGGTATAGGTTTCTCAGATACCGCGACCAATAACTCCTTTACTTCAGAAACAGGTAAAGCTCTAGCTTGCTTAGAACCAATGCCAGTAAATATATAAAGTAGTGCTAAGATAGAAGCTTTCTTCCTCTTCTCCACCTCCGTATTATCTACATTTCCACTCCCTTTTTGATATATAGGTTGCATAACATACACCAGATCCATACTTACAGCAAAGCCGTATAATGGAGAAGTAGAATACTCTTGCTTAAATATCATCATCTGAGACTTCTCTTCCTTCTCTTCTCTTTCAGACTTAGCCTTCACGGGAGATACTCTATTATGAGTTACGCTAAACCTACTAACGTGTTCAAGTATATTCTCATCTAAAACCGGGATTCCAAAGGAAAATTTAACAAGACTATCTCTCTTAATCTGTTTATTCGGTATTAAAAACCCTTGAATATCATTGCATAAATCTTTTATAGCTTCCTCCTCATCATTTGCAACGTTCGGTTTATCAAAAGTAGCATCCTTAGTATATCCCCTCATTCCTACACCTTTTTTGCAGAATTCATTTAGTTCACTACCTCCTAAACTCTCATAAACCTTTGCTAAATAAACGGAATGCCAATGCTTAAGCGAGTTCCCAGTAACAACTGGGACTTCATAAGACCTAAACTGCCCATCCTTCATAAGTGTTACTGTAGCTATAGAATGTGTATTATAATTGCCTATTGTATCAGAACCAGTAAGCACGCTAACTTCCGCAACAAACCTTCCGCTAACCCTAACATAGTTCACATTCATTTATTCTCACCATTACGAACTAACTCAAGAACTATACGATCTGGTGAAATTGAAAGAGAAGCAAATTCCCTTATCCATTTAGAACCATCCTTACCGTTAAAACATGAATGTAAAGCTTTTTCCAAATCTTCAGCCCAAAGGGGTAACAAAGGTAATACCTGATCCTTCAAAAGTTGATCTTTAATGTCCTCATCAGTAGTTATATCCCTTAAAGTCTTCGATATTAATCTGGAAAGTTTATAAACGGAATCAAGAGCCCTAGTTGGTGTGTCTGCAAATCTAACCATCTCATCTAAAATATCATAAGCTTGCTGATAATGAACTACTATCCTAGCAATTGATGACGCCTTAGATATAATTTTTTCACAGTTATCATTCTCTTGCTCCATATAATTACTTTAACTTAAATAGCTAATAAGTTTTTATATATAGATAAATCGTCTTAGATATTGCTAATTTTATAGTCTTTTTCATATTCATAATAGCTGCAACGCGAGTTAAAAATGGATAAATCTGGTGTTAGCAATGGGGGACTGTTGGGCTGAGCGTGTTGAGGACCTTAAAAAGGGAAATAAAGAAGCTAATCAGCAAGAAGCCTAAGGATTTAAACNAGACTANGGCAATACTTAGAAGGAANGGGAATTGCTGAAATAGCGAAACTGTTACAGGTTAACAAATATAGATAGCAAGTTTGTGGTATATTTTAAATTCTATAATAGGTTAGCTCCACCTGGCCTTAAACCCGTTTCAACTAATAATAAATTATCTTTCAATTCTATAGTAGATTAGCATGAAGTGTATGAGAAACTTGAAGAAAGTAAATTGAGATATGCTTTCAATTCTATAGTAGATTAGCCTATCGTTCTGTAACCATTTTACATTAGCAACTTCCCAAAGCTTTCAATTCTATAGTAGATTAGCAGGGGATAAACGTCGGGTATATATATGCAGCAATAACATTCTTTCAATTCTATAGTAGATTAGCTAAAGCAATAAAAATAGGAAACACCTTGATTTTTGAAGACTTTCAATTCTATAGTAGATTAGCTTTATTATATAAAAAGAAAAGTATCTTATCTTCACGTTCTCTTTCAATTCTATAGTAGATTAGCTGATATAAAATGACTGAATCACAAGGTAGAAAAATTAGATTCTTTCAATTCTATAGTAGATTAGCCCATAGTACAAAATGTGAAAAGAAGATATGAGAAAATTACCTTTCAATTCTATAGTAGATTAGCATGAAAATGGTCTTAAGTTACATGATTTCTTAGAAATCGAAAGCTTTCAATTCTATAGTAGATTAGCTATTTAAGTCCGCTTGAAGTTGATAGTGAAATTTACGAACTTTCAATTCTATAGTAGATTAGCAAGACGAATTTTAAAACGTCATAAGTTACGATTTTTTTTATCTTTCAATTCTATAGTAGATTAGCTATATTCCTTCTGTTTGAGTAAATGATGTTAGTGTTTTATTCTTTCAATTCTATAGTAGATTAGCTTTCCCAAGAAGTGGTAAGATGGAGGTGGAATACAGAAGTGACTTTCAATTCTATAGTAGATTAGCCGTTCTATGCCGTGATTTTCGACGACCTAAAGTTACCTGTCTTTCAATTCTATAGTAGATTAGCTTGCTATATACATTGCTAGGAAGGATTTTCCAACTCCAGTCTTTCAATTCTATAGTAGATTAGCGCCGAGTATACTAATGCAATTAGGAGTGTACTTGATGCTTCTTTCAATTCTATAGTAGATTAGCGAGAATATTACGGCGACGATATAGCTAAAATCGTAAAAAACTTTCAATTCTATAGTAGATTAGCTGGAGCAAACACTTAAAACCAGTAATCATATTATACAATAACACTTTCAATTCTATAGTAGATTAGCATGTTCCAGTGCCCTAGTTGCAACTACTATTACTATGCCTTTCAATTCTATAGTAGATTAGCGGGAGGCTCAATAATGAAGCAATTGTACACAAGCAAGAATTCTTTCAATTCTATAGTAGATTAGCTAAGGAGTTGGGGAACAACGACCCCGTGAAATTTGCAATGTCTTTCAATTCTATAGTAGATTAGCCTACATTAAGACGATATACAGTGTGCAAGAAGGAGATGAGACTTTCAATTCTATAGTAGATTAGCATCATGAAAAGGGGGGCAAAGGGATCGGGCTTATAAACCTTTCAATTCTATAGTAGATTAGCACCAACCTTGAAGATAAATCGAAAATCTTGATTTCTCTCATCTTTCAATTCTATAGTAGATTAGCTTTATTTTGATAACAAAATATATCCTTTGGTAATTCAAATGACTTTCAATTCTATAGTAGATTAGCGATTAATTTTTGTTTTTGGATTTGTTTTTGGGATTCGGTTTCCTTTCAATTCTATAGTAGATTAGCAATGCCGTGGCAAGATATAGGAATTTATGCAATTAGATTGCTTTCAATTCTATAGTAGATTAGCTACACATAATAATAATATGAGTTCCCTCTTAAATTTCTTTCAATTCTATAGTAGATTAGCTAAGTCTAACACTTGGTCTGGAGCGAAAGAGTCTAGGAGCTTTCAATTCTATAGTAGATTAGCACGGGTTTGACATACCAACAATAGCAATAGCCCTCTTAATCGTCTTTCAATTCTATAGTAGATTAGCACTGAAGAGCTTGAAGTACTAGCTACACTTTTGACTTCTCTCTTTCAATTCTATAGTAGATTAGCACTTCTACAACATCGAACTAACCAGCGTGGTGAATTTTGACTTTCAATTCTATAGTAGATTAGCCCAGTATTTTGAATATTTTGAATACTAAAATTATCAGAAACCTTTCAATTCTATAGTAGATTAGCATCATTGTCATAGTGTTTCTAATAGCTACGCGGAAGTAGGGCTTTCAATTCTATAGTAGATTAGCAGTAAGCTTTCTATGTTATATTCTTTTCCTAAATAACACTCTTTCAATTCTATAGTAGATTAGCTTGAAGACTTATCTATGGTATTTTGGTGTAGAGAACTTTGCTTTCAATTCTATAGTAGATTAGCACGTATAATACAAATGTGTCAAAGTTACAATCTAGAAATTACTTTCAATTCTATAGTAGATTAGCTATGCTATGAATCACAAGCTAAACAGATCTGAAGTAATTCTTTCAATTCTATAGTAGATTAGCAATAATATACTAGATAGATGTTTGTCCCATCAGTATATATCTTTCAATTCTATAGTAGATTAGCCGCAAAACAGGGCGAATCATATAGAGTATCAGTATATATCTTTCAATTCTATAGTAGATTAGCAAATGAATTATTAGAATCGATAAAGCAAAAAATAGACGAATCTTTCAATTCTATAGTAGATTAGCGCGGAAAGGCTGATGGAAACAAAAAGAAGTCTGGAAAGACTTTCAATTCTATAGTAGATTAGCCTGTCAGAGGCACTTTACATAATGTATCCCAGTCTTTATACTTTCAATTCTATAGTAGATTAGCACAATAGTTAAATAGGATGGATCCACAGGAAGTACTAAACTTTCAATTCTATAGTAGATTAGCTGTGGTGGAATAAAATAAATAAAACTCAGTGTGGAAATAACTTTCAATTCTATAGTAGATTAGCAAAAGTATTAGAAGAACCTGCCTGTAAGGAAATAATTGACACTTTCAATTCTATAGTAGATTAGCAAACGAGAAGAAGAGGAGAGAAAAAAGGAGAGAAGTTCGAAGCTTTCAATTCTATAGTAGATTAGCCTATAAATTCAACTCTATCAACTGGAATTGAAAATTGTATTCTTTCAATTCTATAGTAGATTAGCTGTTGTGCTGTAGGCTGTAGGACTGTCGAGGTACCGTTCGCTTTCAATTCTATAGTAGATTAGCTGGGGTTATATGTAACACTATCAAAGAAGAAAACCACATGCTTTCAATTCTATAGTAGATTAGCGGGTATTTATGAGGGAAGAAGTCATCACCAGTGTCTATGTAGCTTTCAATTCTATAGTAGATTAGCTCAACAGTTACTTCTTGAGTGACTTCTTTTCCTTTAGTTTCTTTCAATTCTATAGTAGATTAGCTTACATTAGTGTCAGAATCATCATAATCCCTTTCTGTCTGCTTTCAATTCTATAGTAGATTAGCTCATCTATGTCCAAAATTACATGATTTAATTTCGGAATGACTTTCAATTCTATAGTAGATTAGCATATTCGTATAATAACAAGCAGACCAAAACGAATACCTCCAGCTTTCAATTCTATAGTAGATTAGCCTAGATTTTTAGAATGAGGTGATTAATATGGATGAATCTCTTTCAATTCTATAGTAGATTAGCTATTTAAAAACGTTTTTACGTCCCTCTTTCCCCTTAACTTACTTTCAATTCTATAGTAGATTAGCCATTTCTTGAATAACTTCAGATAGCGAATTCACTAAACCTGCCAACTTTCAATTCTATAGTAGATTAGCTCAAGCACTCCAACCTATCGCACAACAATTCGCAAATATCTTTCAATTCTATAGTAGATTAGCATATGGAGAAACTGTGGGTTGTTTTTGCAAAAGATTCCCACTTTCAATTCTATAGTAGATTAGCCTTTTCTCTCATTTTGTCCATCTGTTTTAACATTAGTACTCTTTCAATTCTATAGTAGATTAGCAAGATGTATCTCATCATTGTTAGAAGTCAGGTTAATTATTTCCTCCTTTCAATTCTATAGTAGATTAGCTTCCGTATAGTTGTTTTGCAAAGCTAGGAAGTACGCCGACTTTCAATTCTATAGTAGATTAGCTACCTGTTGTTGAGCCTGGTTAAGCTGTGTCAACTCCTGTTCTTTCAATTCTATAGTAGATTAGCTTGTAACGATACAGCCGTTATCTCAGACCGTCATAGACTTTCAATTCTATAGTAGATTAGCATGCCAGGTCTTTTAATGCACTATAGGCCGCAGTTACTACTTTCAATTCTATAGTAGATTAGCTGAGGGTTTTTTAACCCTCTGTTTAATCTTTTCTTCTCCCTTTCTTATAAGTTTTTCTTCTCTACTCTTTCCATTA
>LOBW01000073.1 GCA_001516585.1 Thermocladium sp. ECH_B | reverse complement strand
GCATCCATTATTATGGTTGGGTCCTCCTTAAGTATTGCCTTTATTGTTTCTTTTAACTCGCTCATTTTTATTGCTAATTAACTTAATTCATGAGTTAAATACCTTTCCCTTCATGGGATTCAATTAATAAATATGAGCAAGGTTTTAATATGATATTATATAGCTGATTCGCATGCGGATTAGCCTTATCTGGTTGATGCTGGTCATGATGGCGCTCACGCTAATCATGCACGCTGCATTGCCTAGGGTTGTGCATATAGGTAATGTATCCGCTCATTACGGTTCATTCAATATACCTGAACATTCAGGTGAATTAAGTGTTCCTGTTAATAATTTTACATTAAGCATCCCGCTTAACTCATCGGTTCCACTTAACGCAACGCTAGTCTTCAAAGCCGGTAATGTCTCGATGAGTCGCGAAGTGATTATTAACGGATCAACTATTGTTAACTTACCGGTCTCGTTGCCATTTGGTTCATATGTTGCCTCCATATATGTTTATGAGGGGAGCATTGCCTTAGCCTCCAGTAACTTCACTTTATCGTTGGTTCCACCATCTATAACTAATATATCATTATCTACTTGCGGCGTGATACAGTCGCTCCCTGCCACCACTCTATATTCAATTGGAACGCTTAACTTCACAGTTTCAGCTGTGGCGCCGCTTAACGCCACGATAATCGTATCAGTAAATAGCCAATCACAAATATCGCGATTTCTCATAAATGATACCTTACAGATTAGTCGTGTGATTCAATTAAACAATTACAATAACACGGTTGGGATTTATGTTGTTTATAATGGTGAATTATTGGCTTCCTACAACTCATTTGTGATTAAACGAACACCGAGCATAACCGTATCATATAGTTACGGTAACTACACTGAAACCCTGGCCAATGCTACTCAGGTAGTGGTATCTACGATGCACTCCATACATATAAATTACGCGATTAATCCACAGATTCCCGGCATTAGATCCATAGTTACGTACAGCAACGGTGGAGAGGGATTCACAGCCCTATTTTCTGATCCAGGTAAATACTTAGGTCGTGTTGCATTTATGTATGGGTCATGCAGTATAGACACGATTGGTTTTTCAGTGANAGCGATTCCCCCCACGATTAAACTGGTACCAATAAATCATACTCTACCGGTCGGCATTGCATCGATCATGGATGTGGCGATATCATTCAATCAATCATTGATAAAATACGTCCTGGTTAGGCCCACGGGCGGAATTGGAGTTACNGTTCCATTGATTAATTACGTGCTTAAGTATCCGGGAATAATGCCATTAAATGTAACCCCATACTCTATAGGCGCAGGATCAGTATCATTGACCTATCAAGCCGTGGATTACGGTGGATATACTTATGGACCTTATAATTCATCAATGATAATTAATTCAACTGTGCCCAGCATAACCATAACTGGCCAATCCATAACTTTCGGAGAGGAAGAGAATTTGACGATTCACTTAAGATTCATGGGTAAGCNCATCAATTCGGCTGAGATACAGGTATTGGTGACTAAAGGAGGCGAACCATTGATCAGTTACTTAGGAAGAACTAATTCCGAAGGTGCATTATCGCTTAGATTAATGCCCAACTCAACGGGTATTTACATGGTTACTGCGAAATTCGTATCCCTGGCTCCAATACCAATACAGAACACCACAACGTTCCTAGTGCAGCAAGCTTCTCCCGTTCTCCATATTTGGATTAACTCCACTCACATAACATATGGGGAATCCATGTTGATAAACGCAACGCTATCACCTGCCTCAGCTGCTGGAATAATTAATTTATTCATAAATAACACATTATTTCTTACAAGGAATGGAACTAAATTATCACTTCTCTTTACTCCTCCCTCCACGGGTAGCTACATAATCGTTGCCCAATACTTAGGTAACACCAATTACTCCCCATCAATAACCCAAGTAGTGGCGCATGTGGAGAGGGCTAATTGCCGCATTTCTCTAATAGGGGTCACAAGCATTGTGGGGTCACAGCTCAATGTGCGGGGATTTATAAAACCAAACATAACTGCCACGCTGGAGGTAACAGTCAATGGCTCTTACTTGGATACGATTAGAACGAGCGGTTCATTCAGCATATCGTTTATGCCTAGACTGCCGGGGAATTACTTGATTAATGCGTCTTGGCAAGGGAATCCAAATTATAATCCATGTTACTCAACCGAGATAATCAAGATATATAAGGCCACGCCCATAATAGAGTTAAAGCCATCATTATATTATGGAGTTGCTGGGCAATACATGGCTCTGGATGTATTGATCAGAAGCAATGTTTCGCTCCCAACAAATGCGGCCGCGATCCTAGTTATTAAAAATGGAAATAATACGATCCAAAGAGCGCTCTTGATTAATAATGGATCTATAATACGATTATTGCTGAATAAATCAATGACCATATCGTTAAATTATTTAGGCAATGAATATTTTGGGGAAGCCCAAGGAGGACCAATAATGATAAATGTAATGNCGGGACTAATGGGAATACCGATGTACTCATTCATTGTATACCCCCTCATGCTTCTCCTTGGAATATTGACAGCCATAGCGACGGAAAAGTTCTTCCTAAGAAGAAGAAGCCCTAGCCGCGGCTAGCCTAATTACCTCCCCATCTAGTCTCTTCATGAATGCGGATAAATTGCCTCTATCTGCCTCCTCCTTATTCCATTTATTCACGAATTCCTCTAGTCTCTTTTTGGAGCTGATCGATAAGGATACGGTAGCTGCCTCCCTGCTTAAGTCATAATAATTCCCCTTACCTATCCCAGGGCAGTAACCAATGGCTCCATCATATAGCTCCATGGTAATCACTGGACCAGGCCTATAAATAAATGGATAATACCTACAAGTGAGCGGCTTATAATCATGTATTGAACACACCAATTCCCCATTCATCCATTTAGTGAATATGCAGGAACCATCAATCTTCTTACGTAGAACCAAGTAATACTCACGCCCATCGCTTAGCTTAACTGCTGGGTAACCCCAATCCCCCGCTACGGCCTTTGGATAAAGCGCAGCGACTCTGCTGGGCAGCAAGCCGAGATTAAGATATATATTCGCTAAATCATCCAAGGTAACGGTTATCCAGTAACGCCTACAGCACTCGCCGCAGAGAACACAGCTAAACCTGATTTTTGGGGCCACGAATTTAATCATTACTTGCCTAACGCCTTGCGAAGCTTCTCCTTGAGGATCGGCACGAATTTATATAAGTCCTCAACCACTCCGTAATCTGCGTATTGGAATATCGGTGCATTCTTATCGCTATTCACGGCCACAACTATTCTGGACTCAAGCATGCCAGCTATGTGTTGTGGTTGACCGGATATCCCTATAGCCATATACATTTTCGGCCTAACCTTGTGGCCGCTTAAGCCAACCCAATGATCCTCCGATAACCACTTCAAATCAGCAGCTATTGGCCTAGAGCACCCCACTTGAGCACCCAGCACCTCAGCTAACTCAAAGGCTATCTTAAGGTCATCCTGCTTCTTAAAGCCACGACCAACCGATACTATTAATTCCGCATCCTCTATTTTAAGCGACCCCTTTGGCTTCTCCTCCTTTCCCACAAGGCCAATTATGGGCTTTGCGATTCTCTTTTCAATGCTTGGCTGAGTCGGCTTCTCACTTGGTTGAAATCTCTTGGGTTGAACAACCAGGGCAGCCATGCCGTCGACCTCCACCTCCTCAGCTCCCCTGTTCCCCATGGAGTACTTAGAGAACTTGCCGGGGCCCATTACATCAACTATGTCAACCACATTAGGTATCCCCAATTTACCCGCAATATATGCCGCAATTGTTTTCCCATCCNTAGTAGCTGGGAATATCAAGTATTTAGCATTACTTAAGTCGCTGGATATAGCTTGGTAGAGAGCTGCTGGATCGCAGATTGATCCACACTCTATATTAATAACCTTACTTGCTCCATATTTTCCAGCCTGGTTAATCGCTTGTTCATCTCCATTTAACAGGAACACTGTGGTTTCATCGTTAAGTCTCTGGGCTAGTCCCATTATGTCGAGGGTTGATTGGAATGAGAATATCCCTATCACTTCAATCACCTCGGCGTTAATATGCCTTCTTGCGCCAAGTACTGAATTAATTTATCTGCCTTCTCCTCAACGGTGCCGCTCTCTATTATTATCTTCTTGCGTTGAATCTGGAGGGGCTTCAGTGATGTGGTTTTTATTTTGGACTGAATCGAGAGCCCTAGATCTGTCAGGGATAACTTGGTCAGCGGCTTCTTCATGGCCATCCGTATTTGGAGCAGCGGAGGTATTCGGGGAGTATTTATTTCCCTAGTTACTGTAATCACGGCCGGCAACTTGGTGTTTATGACTTGAACCTCATCCTCTAGATCCCTCTTCACGGTTATATTGTCATTGCCTAACTGCGTTATTTCCCTCACGTAAGTCACTATTGGTATTCCTAGTTCAGCGGCTACCCGTGCAGGCACTTGACTACTATAGCCATCTATTGTTGCTTCCCCCCCAATTATTAGATCGAATTGCCCTATTTTCCGTTTGAGCACCTCGCTTATTGTCTTCGCCGTGGCCGTTTGATCAGTGCCTATTAGCCCATCATCGACCACAACTATGGCTTCATCAATTCCCATTGCTAGCACTTCTCGCCCAAGGTTCTCGACTTCCCCCGCCCTTTTTGTAGTAGGTGGATACTTAGATATCATTACTGCAATCGTTTTCCCGCTCTTGGTTTTTTCCTTTATTCTAATGGCTTCCTCGGCCGCGTTCCTATCTATATCACTTATCTTTAATGGAGTGTCCTCGATCATTATTTTATTAGCGGCTGTTCTCAAGTTACTTGTATCTAGAGCGGGCTTTACTAGAACCACTATATTCATATGTAGAATAGCTAGAAAATAGGCACTTATAAAATTTGCCTTTACGGCTTTTAGGTGTCCTAGTACTGCTTAATTTGGAAATGTTTTATCTTAACAAGGGTTAAGGGGGCGGAAGACCCGCGAGGTGGGAATGGCCCCCTTATAGAAACGTTTAAATGCTTCTATTGTACAATCCATTAATGCCCACCGTGGGGTTGTTCACTAGTGTAGAATAAGTACTAAAATGGGCATTGTAAGGCTAGGACAAGGCTCCTTTCTAATGATGCGTCAGCTTGTATTAAGAGATGGTGATCTTGGTTAACATGATGTTTCCTCTACATGGATTAATCTTAAAANCCCCCTTAGTTATTGACAGAAGCATATGCCTATTGAGCGAGTAGTTGAGTATAGGATATCTGTGCCGTTTGAATCCGCGCTTGATGTCATTGCCAAGATTGGCGAAATCGGCGTTTTCATGTTCATGTCTAGGCCTCCAGAGATGCCGTCTCCGCCCATACCTCAAGATATTTACGATAAGGTAAAGTACGTGGAGGAAGCGTCGAGGGAGTTGAAGCAATTGCTTCCAGAAGTGGAGCCTACGTCTATTAATCAATATAGGTTTAAGTCGTTTAGTGACATGTTAATTAAGGTATATGACGACCTAAGCAATTTCATGCTTAGAATAAAACAGTTCCAGGACCAAATTAATAATGCATNTATAGAGATAGATAGGCAATCCATAATGTTAGCTGCATCTAATGTCTTGAAATCATTGCCAAGTGACTTAAAGCATTTCTCAGTGACTGTAGCCAGGATTTCTACAAAGGATCTAGGCGAAGCAGAGAAGGCATTGTCATCAATTAATGCCGTAACTACTGTGATTGCTCAGGATCAGGGACGCACTAGTCTAGCCGTGCTTTATCCAAGTTGGCTAGCCTCATCCGTGAGCAGCTCATTGAGGTTATTTAATGCTGAGGTATATGACTTCATCAACGTAGATTTAACTAAAGCCAATGAATCGTTAGTTAAATTGAGGAGGGAGAAGGAGGCTGCTGAGGCGGCGTTAAGGGAATTCATACAGCGAGAAACTATCCGCGCCGCATCACTAATAGAGTTAGCCTCATCCATATCAGACATATTCAAGACATATACCGGCAATGCCTTCGAGGAGGGCGGTGAATTCCTATCCAGGATAGATATGTTGAGGGAATCAATAGGCGAATTAAGGAAGCGAGTGGATGAGTTGAACCAAATGATTGATTTCTTATATGAATTGAAAAGAAATAACATCAACTCGATTAAGCTAGGAGCCATTAGGTATAAAGTCTTCCTGGTCAAGGATGGGGTCCCGCCTGAATTAGAGAGATTACCGGGGTACGACATAAACATGGGCGGTCGCTATGCATATGTGGCCGTGAATCCACCTGATCAGCTCAAGATAAATGCAATAGAGGTGCCCACCGACTTGCTGGCTAATGTGGATGATGGCATTAAGGTAATGGAGAAGCAGAAGGAAGAGGCCCAACGAAAGCTTGAGGAGCTAAGCGGGGAGCTGCAGCGGATGATTGATTCATATAATCAAGTATCGAATTTCGGGGTTGATAAGGCTAGGGAAATACGGAGCGGTAGGGTAGTTACTCTCCGGGGATACGTGGTGAAGCGTAACGCCGATAAGTTTGATGATGCCTTGTTCAAGATATTCTCCATATTGGCCATTGATGCGNAGGTTAGGAAGTTCTCTAAAGTAATGCAGTTAACCACTGTGAATACAAGGGAGGCGCCAACCAGCGAATCATACCCATCAATAGTCGATTCATTTAAGAACATNGTATACATGTATGGCGTTCCGGAATATAGGGAGGTGAGTCCAGTGCCGATTGCTGCATTCTTCTTCCCAATATTCTTCGGCTGGATGTTTCCGGATGCCGGTCATGGATTGCTGGTGCTATTAATGGGNTTGGCGCTNTATAAGTATAGATATAGGGGAAATAATTCATTTATGCGAGGCATATTCGGCGGCAAGTATAGTACTTGGGGCTTGATATTCATGTTGATGGGAATAATGGCCATCATATTCTCAGTGATATATTCAGGCGAGTTCTTTGGGCTTGATCTAATACCCACGCTTACTGGTCTCCACATAATAGAATTAACGGCAGGAACTGGTTTATCCCCATCCATGGATTGGATAGACTATACATTCACCGCAGCCATATTATTTGGATTAATCATTCTAACATTTGCTTTAATACTAACTGTGATAAATAAGATTAGGCTGGGACATGTATTGGATGGGATAATATTGACATCCACGATCATAGTGTTCATAGGCGCAGCCCTGACATTCATGTCGGTCGGCCTGGTTCCAATACTTTATCAACCAATTTATAGTTACATAAGATCCATGTATGTAGTGGATATTTCCCTCTTCATCATTGGCATAATAATGTTCGGCGCATCGATAGGCTATGTTAGGTATAAATATAGGCATGAGAAGCTTGA
Source organism: Thermocladium sp. ECH_B (assembly GCA_001516585.1). Lineage (NCBI taxonomy): Archaea > Thermoproteati > Thermoproteota > Thermoprotei > Thermoproteales > Thermoproteaceae > Thermocladium > Thermocladium sp. ECH_B. The sequence continues at coordinate 1,601 of LOBW01000073.1, read as the reverse complement.
TATGGGCGAATTGATAATAGCATTCGCAATAGAAGGCATACTGGCGGCATTAGCCAATGTGATATCATTCATGAGGCTCGGCATAGTTGCTCTAGTTCATTCCCTTTTAACAGCCATGTCCATAGGCCTAGTGGATACGCTTGGCGGATTGACTAATCCAGCCGGCTTCATAGTATTCGTGGCATTAAATCTCCTAATTGCCTTGGGCGAGGGCTTCTTAACATTCATCCAAGGACTGAGGCTTCACTATTATGAAATGTTCTCCAAGTTCTTTGAAGGACTTGGAACGCCATTCACTGCATTCAGAATAGGCGGCAAGTTCACGATGATAGAAATAGGTTAATCCATAAACCTAAAGTTTCAAAGCAATAGATGCAAAATAACTTTCTGTTGCTTTGCTATGCAATTTATTGACGGAATTCTTGCGAGCGAGTGCAGTAAAGCAAGTCGACATGAATGATTCAGCATGGATAGGTGGGGAAGCCATTTTTGGGTGTCCTCCAAGGGATTTTGGGGATAGTTCTAGAAAAGATTAAAAATAACTATTATTTCTAGATTATGTGGAGTTATCTCGAGTCAGCGATGTAATGCGTGAAATAACAGTCACAGTAAATGAGTCGGATCTCCTATTACTTGCCGTGAAGCTGATGATGGAGCATAAGATAAGCGTTGTATTGGTTACTGATGAGACCGAGACTCCCATAGGCATACTCACTGAGAGGGACATAGTTAAGGCAGTTAACTCCAGCCCTGGCTCTCTTCAATCACTTAAGGTCGGATCCGTGATGACTAGGTCCCCAATAACTATAACAAGGGACGCCAGCATCCTAAAGGCAATTCACATCATGGCCAAGCACCAAATACGGCACCTACCTGTAGTGGATGAGAATGGCTTCCTCGAGGGCATAGTGTCAATACGAGACATTGCTGTTGAGCTGGCTAGAATGCTAGTGGATATGGAGGTGATGGGGGTGACCACTGAAGAGAAAGAGATGATTAAGTCGCTCGGCGAGGAGATCGATGTAAATATAGATGAGGGGCGGGGATTCTAAATGGAGCAGCTGCCCAGTTCCCGCCATGTAGGCCCGAGCCGTGCGTCTTAGTCGGGTTGANCCCCCTAACCAAGCTAGACTACGGCCCCTCGATCAAGCATTGCCTGGTGCATTTTTATTTTTTATCCTAGAGAATCAGTGTTCTTGTATTTATGTTAACGATAATCTTTAAAATACAGTTGAAGTAGGGTGCCGCATATGGCGTATGTACCTAAGACACTGATGCTCGGTAGGTGTTGGAGATGCGGCAAGAGGATTTATAAGGCGGATGATTACTATACTTGCTCTAAATGCGGCACCATGTACTGCCCCACCTGCGCAAAGAAAATGCGGGGAAAATGCGCAATAGATGGAGCCGAGTTGATACCCCATTAGTTCAATGCTCTAGAGCAAATCGGTTTTTCTTAAATAGGAATTCCTCAGCGGTAAAATTTAAATGGATTGCCGGGCAAGGATCATGAGCGGGGGTACCCGAGCATGGTCAAAGGGGGCGGGTTTAGGTCCCGTTGGCGTAGGCCTGCGTGGGTTCAAATCCCACCCCCCGCACCA
>LOBW01000072.1 GCA_001516585.1 Thermocladium sp. ECH_B | reverse complement strand
TTTTTTAAGGCTTGAATAGAGGTGACTTGGCATAGCATATAGCATAGCGGTGGTCGGTGACTCACCTATACCTGATTTACCCAGCAGAGATCTAGTTAGGTTCTCTCGAATGAGGGGTCTCACTGCTAGGTATATACCATTATCTAGGTTCGCCATAATTGTCGGCAATGATGGGTTATCCATATCCATTAGGGGAAAGCCGGCCGGCATTGATGGCGTTTTCCTAAGGAGCCTAGGNCTATTCATAGACGTGGAGCAGTTCTTCTATAGAACATCATTGCTCAGATCAATGCAGGNCATGGGCGTGGAGATAATTAATACAGTTGATGGATTGCTAAGGACGAGGAATAAGATGGAGACGCTTCTGGTGCTTAGCAAGAGGGGGATTAGGGTGCCGAGAACCTTAGTGACGGAGGATTTATTAAACGCATATGGAATAATGAGGCAGTGGGGCGATGCCGTGATAAAACCCATACAGGGCTCGCGTGGATTTGGCTCCGTTAGGCTAACCGATGCCGATGTGGCATTTCAAGTAATGAAGACCCTCCTCACATTTAGGAGACCCATTTATTTACAGGAATACATAGAGAAGCCCAGTCGAGATATAAGGATCATGGTAATTGATGGGCAGGTGCATGGATGNATGTACAGGATATCCACTAATGGCAACTGGAAGACTAATATTGCCCAAGGAGCAAGCGGCGTCGCGTGCGATAAGGTTGATCCAGAACTAGCTGAAATATCAATTAAGTCCGTGGAGGCGTTGGGGTTAACTTATGGTGGAGTCGACGTCGGTGAAAGCAAGTCCGGCTATGTTATATTCGAGGTGAATGGAAGCCCTGATTGGCAGGAATTAACCGCTGTAACTAATAAAAACCCGGCTGATGAGTTGGTTAGAGTGATGTTGAAACGACTAGCAAGGTGAGGCTAATTGACTAAGTGGATGATTAAGTGCACTAAGTGCAATACTGAGAAGGAGTTAAATGTGGCATTTGACTTATCCCACTTTAACGGGAAACTGTACCTCTACTGCGTTAAGTGCAAATCAAATACGGAGCACGAAGTACTGGGCGTATACGATCCATTAACCAATAGATTCATAGATAAGAGGGAACTAGCTAATCTGAAGTTCAAATCAATAGAAATGGATTAACCGACGGTCGAACCATTGCTGCTGCACCATTTCTCATACTCCTTCTGCTTAATATAAAGCTTACTCAGCAACTCCATCTCCTCATTAATGATTGCCCTTATTCTCGCCAGTTTGTCCTCATCATCGGGATCCAGCCTCCCATTTATCTCTTTTCTCATCTCTAATTCATTTGCCTTCGATCTATTTAAATCAAGAGCCTCCTTAACCTTATCTATTTTATTAATGAATATCTTCAATAATTCCCTACAGCGATTAACCGCCTCTCCCTTCTCTCTCTTGGCGTGATCCATGTATCCACGTATGTATTCACGTTCATCATTATCTAAATCCTTCTTGGTCATCATCCATTCAACTGCCTTATGAATCCTTTCCTCACTATTCTTAATTACTTGAATCCTTTCATCCATTTCCTTGATTAACGCTTGTATCTCTTCATCCATTTTCTTGATCGATTCCTTTTCATCACTCTTCCCGCCAACCGCTATGACCTTATCATTGCCTTTATTACCCTGGATTACTCCCCCATCGTTCGAGCCCGGAATTCCCTCAGACGTATCCTTTATGATCAATATGGGAGCAGGATAACGCTTACCCTTTAAGTCCATGATCTCAATTCTCCCCTTTTCATCATTATTCACCTCGTATATGATCAATATGGGAGCAGGATAACGCTTATCATTAAATTCTATGATTTCCTCCGTTCCATTATTACTCACCTTGAAGCGAACTATTTCCTTTGTTCCCTTTTTGACGCCTACACCAATTATAATGCCTTTATACTGATTCCCCATATATAGCTTCTTTCCCTTGTAGATTGAGGGGTCAGGTAATACTTCACTATTATTTCTGGTGGGATCTGATAATACTTCACTATTACCTACTGGGCTAAACCTCTTGAATAGATTAAAAACCATAAGCGATAATTAGTAAGCTATGTTTATATTGGAATCGGCTAATATAAATACGTGAGNGAGTGGGATAAGCTTCGGCTTGAGGTAATCAATTGCACTAAGTGCGACCTATATAAGGAGAGGCGACAACCAGTGCTGGGTGAGGGGCCATTAACAGCCGAAATCATGTTAATAGGCGAGGCTCCCGGCGCTCAAGAGGATTTAGAGGGGCGACCATTCGTTGGAGCTGCAGGCAAGTTACTTAATAAAATGCTGGGGGAGGCTGGANTAAGGAGGAGCGATATTTATATTACAAACATAGTTAAGTGTAGACCCCCTGGGAACAGGGAGCCTCTGCCCCATGAGGAGGAGGCATGCTTGCCTTACTTAATTAGGCAAATAGCTCTAGTGAAACCAAGGCTCATAATAACAATGGGGAAACACAGCACGAGGTCCCTACTATATATAAGCGGCGTGAAGATTAACTCTATTTCCAGCGTCAGAGGAAAGCCACATAACATCAGAATAGGATCAGATGAGTTGATGGTGATTCCAACATATCATCCAGCCGCGGCCATATATAATCCATCGCTGAGGCAAGCCATAGTGAATGACTTAAAGCAAGCATCGAATTTAATTAAGGGAAGAACGCGCTCCATAATGGATTTCATTGAAGATAAAGAACATCGATAGGGGCTGTTATCTTGCTTCGTATGAAGTCGAGAACGCCGTTTTGTCTAGCGACAAGTATGGAGAAACCACCTATATCAGCACCTGCCTCGTCTATAATGCTCAATAACGCATCAATAGTTCTTCCTGTTCTCATTATATCATCAACTATTAATACCTTATCCTTCTTGCCCAGCAACTCCCTGGGTAGATATATGCTAACGCGTCGAGGCGGGGAGTCCACTATATAGGAGGCTTCATAGAAATCCTCGAAGCCGGCGTCCTTATATTGCTTGGCTATAGTTAGTCGAGCCCGGAGCGCGCTGGCTGCCACTACCGCTAATGGTATGCCATCAGTGGCTACAGTGACTACGCTGGTTATATTATGCTGGCCAAATACCTTTTGAACCCGTTTCTCATACAGCTTTAACACGTATGGGTTGAAGATAACGTTGCTTAGATCAATGTAATCGCCCTTATTCTTAATCAGCATTGGCATTATGCTGGGCAACTCAAGTTTATTCTCTAACTTCTTTACTATATTCATGGCAGTCTCAGATGATGGCAAGATATCCCCATTAGCGTACCTACAAAGCACGCTCTCAGGCACGTCGAGGATCTCCGATAATTGTCTAAAGGAGTAGTTAAATAATCCTCTCATTATGTTTATCAACTCCACAGCCTCTAATTCAATGCTTAGCTTATCTATCCTAGCCATTTAAAGAAGTATTTAAACAAGTCCCTTAATTAAGTTAACGCTCCACCAAATGAGTTCCCATCTTTAAGAAGTACTTACCAGAAATGAAATTGCCTAGGAAGGCATTTTATGCATTATTAGCGTAATAATAAAATCGGCTTGGCTATGTGAATGCATGGTTGGAGTATTGATTAAAAGCGATGATTATGTCGACCTTTATGTCAGCGCATCCCTAGTAGCATCGCTTGTCTTGAGGGGGGATGAGGTTCATGTATTTATCACGGGACGGGCGGTTAATGCATTCATTGTTAATAGGAACATAGATTCAATGCAGGAATTGAAGAAACGCGGCATGGATTATATGAACATATTAAGCAACGTAAAGGAGTTGGGCAAGCTTCATATATATGTTTGCATAGGAATGCTTGAGGCCTTGGGAATAGATAAATCGGCCCTGGACCCCATAATTGATGGAGCATCGACTTTCACGGATTTCGTAATGAATAACGAAGAGATAATAGTTAGTTAAGACTCCTGACTCCCTCCCGCCCTAAAGGGCGAGATTTACCGCTCTTTCTATCACGGGGATGATATAGTTCAATTATGAGTTGGCATAATCATTATTGCATTGGTTGGGCAATTATTTTGACAGGAAAAACAAGCATGACAGGAGGTTTCATTTAATATAATTACAACTCGCCTAAGTTCCCCTGCTAGTACTGCCTTGGGGCACACACTCCAACAAATGCCGCATCCAATGCATTTATCATTAATAACCTTAATTGTGGCTAGCACTTCTTCTTCCTTGTTGAATAGGATTATATAGAATTCGCATCTAATCAATAATTAATGAGGAATTATGCTAAGCGATGGTCAATAATCTGTTTTTATTGCCTAAGGGAGATCACATATAGGGATGCCCATATAGTCCAATACTACTTTAAGCCACTTGGCTCCAAGTTCAAGGTATATGCATGCGGTGAATGCGTCCAGAAACTGAAACTAAAAAATGAAGAGGAAGAAATCCAATAGAACCATGTTTTAAATCGATATTTGCGGCAATTAATTGGATAATTAAGGACGCCCCTGTTATCCACGAAGGCCAAATTTTTATTTGCTTCATAAAATCGGTAACTCGATGCTGGGGAAGACAAAGCAGGAATTAAGTCCAAGCATTTATCACAGAATGTTTCNATTCCAAATACGCGTCTCACAATTAATGCTTTGGATGAGCTTAATTCTAGCATTGATCGGACCCATGTTATCAATGTTTTCCTACAACATACATGGCGAGATAATGATGGCTGCGATATCCATGTTCTACATAGGCATAATGTACAGCCAACACCCGGGTNTCACCAATTTCATGCCCGACAAGATGGCGTCGATCGCCATGGCTATGGTATCGATTACATGGAGCATTACGTTAATGGTGGGGACATGGCTTTGGCGACCCCTTGCAGCTTCATGGGCATTATTATACATTGCCATATTTATGCAGAATGGACTAGGATCAAAGCCATTATATTTCCCTAATTGGTTCACGTTAGTTGGCCTACTTGGAGTGCTGGGAGCATCATTTACTGGATTTCAATGGGGATTAATTGGATTCCCCATTGCATCGGTGATTAGCCTATTACGGAGAGTCAATGGTAAAATGAGGATGAGAAAACTTGACTTATTAGTGTTGCCGCTGTATCCAATAATTGCATCGTTGCTATGGATTAACTATGCTAGAGTAATTTTTCTATTTCTAATAATATTCTCCCTCAGCCTACCAAGTAGTCTCCCCAGAAGCGATTTATCCTCAGCACTACCAGTGGGATTAGCAGTGGCCATGACCATTGGCATACCAGCCGCTGGAGCCACTATATTGATGAAGTGGCCCAGCATCCTCTACTTCCACGCATTAGCGCTGGGATTCCTAGCGCCAATAATGCTATCCCTATGCGTGCCAATGTTATTGCCGGGCACGTTATGGATATGGCCCAAGAATTACAGCGAAGAAATACCAGCCCTAATAGGTGCATCAGCAATCCTTCGCCTCCTCTCATACTACTATGGTAACTACGCATTAATAGCATCGCTAATGGCCCTATATGCTTCATTAATAATAGCCAGCACACATTACTTAAGGGGAAAACGAATAAAAGTACTCTAGGGAATCACTGATCTCACGCTAGCCTGGACTCCTTACTCAATAATGAGAAAAATGGATGAGCCTCGACATCCAGATCTCCTGGAGTAGACCTTTTCTAGAAATTTATAATGCAAACGAGAGCATACTATTAAGAGACCTAGATCGCTTATGGCTTGGACTTGGGATTAACCTTGTTTTTCTGTTCACCTATTAATTTTATTTCTCGACCGTGTGGCGCGTATATGCTCCACTCATTTATACCTGTTGTATTGCTTAATTGCTCTATGAATCCCCTAAATATATTGAAGCTAATGGGTTTCTCAAGGTATATCCCAATGCTTATCAATGCGTTATCTCCCTTATTGCCGAGCCTTACCTTTATGTACTTGACGTCCTGCACTCCATTAGTCCGCCAATAATTCTTAATTGCAGCTTTAATCGAGCGTTGATCCATGCATTAATTGCTTTTTAAACGGTTTAAAGCATTATTGCAAATCAAGAATAAAAATCACTTCCTTTCCTCCTTGAAGAGCGGGGCACTCTTCTCTTCATCATAAAATTAATTTTAAAAATATAGCCGAGGATTAATCCCATGAAGCTAGAGACAGTTAAAGTAGAGTACCCAACTGACTCCAATGTAATAGTGGGTCAGGCCCACTTCATAAAGACAATTGAGGACCTATATGAGGCATTGGTTACATCGGTTCCAGGCATACGGTTCGGTTTGGCTTTCTGCGAAGCCAGTGGAAAGAGGTTGATCAGGCATGATGGTAACGATAATGAGTTAAGGGATGCAGCTATTCGTCTCTGCGGCAAGATAGCTGCTGGCCACGTATTCGTAATATTCATCAGGAATGCGTATCCCATAAATATATTAAACGCGATAAAAAACGTTCATGAAGTAGTCACTATTTATGCTGCAACAGCTAATCCACTAAGCATAATAATTGCTGAGGAGGAGCCCAATAGAAGAGGAGTAATAGGAGTAATAGATGGGGAATCACCATTGGGCGTGGAATCCGAGCAAGATGCAGCAGAAAGGCGGGAATTACTTCGTAAAATCGGTTACAAGAAATGAAAATGAGATAACTAATAACATAATTTGCTCAGTCTATCTTAGCTCCATGTTCATCTTTATCCACAATCATGGAGTGGCCGCCGGCAACCTCCATGGCGATCGCCACTTCCTTAATCGCATTAGGCGCAAGGGCTATCACAATGCCGCCACCGCCCGCACCGCTTAACTTAGCGCCAATTGCCCCAGCCCTCCTTGCTGCGTAGATCAAGGATGAAAGCCGACCCGTTGATACTCCAAGCGATTCCAGTAATCCTTGATTTATATTCATTAGGTCAGCCACTGTTCCTAAGTCATTGGCCTCCAGTCCATGCCTAGCCATCTTGGTTACTTCGCCTATGGCATCCATTATTAAATCAATAATGGATGGATACTTGCTCCTCAAGCTCCCAACTGATTTAACTAGGTCCCTTGTGGTTGATTCGCGCTCAACATACCCAATAACAATGGGGAGGGGGCCCGCCTTTATGGTTTCTCGACCATTCGTGCTTATTAAGTGAATTCCGCCTAAGGCGGATACGGTTGTATCCATGGGGCTCGCCGCGCCTTGCACCGTTTTCTCAACTTCATGGGCAAGTCTCGCAACCTCCTCATTATTTATAGAGTAACCAAATGCTTCGGCGTATGCTCGTATTGATGCGACAGCCACTGCTGCTGATGTGCCTAGTCCAGCGCCGACCGGCATTTCGGATGATACATCTAATTCAATTCCNCTTTTCTCTCCAAGAAACATTCTCGCAGTATCTATGGCCGTTCTCAAATAAGATACTGCATTCAACGCAATGCCGTACTCCGTCTCTATGCCTATCTCGCCGTTCTCCCCCATATTAATCATTAATCCCCTCGTCCTGAGATCCCTGGCCACTATCTTTACATGCCCATCCATTCTAGGAACAGCGGCAACATAGAGCCTCTTGTTTATTGCCATAGCTATTGCCGGTTTACCGTAAACCACGGCATGCTCCCCAAATAGCTTAACCACTCCAGGAGCCGAGGCAGTCACTCGCCGCACTTGCTGCTCACCTCCCTTGCATTTTTAACTAGCGCCACCAAATCTTGCTCGGGCCCCCTTAATTCATCAATTAATGAATTAATCAACCTATCTAAGTAATCATCAGTATTAGCTGCAGACCTAAGCGCGTCACGGAGCTCCATTGGCAGAAGCGGATACACTTCCCTTAATCTATCCCCATACTTATTCAGCATTACTTCAATTGTTCTCCTCATTAAGTCCTTAACCCTATGCTCTGCAATATAATAATCATTCAACAATCGCTCAGCCTCATTTAAATCCAGTGAAACCACGCATCTCGATTTCCTCAAAGCCTTTATTAGAAGCAGTATATCATCAGCTATTGATTTACCAACAGCCCTGGAGAAACTGGGCGATGAGACTCTTCTTTCTACTCTATTGATCACGTCCTCTATATCATCCATTATACTCATTGAGAAATATCAAAGTTAAAAAATCTTCTTGTCCAAACAAAGAGAGGAATATTTTTGTTTTATTGATGAGTGAAAACCATTACTTCTCCTGTTGAGGTATATTAACCACGCCCATTTCCTTTAAGGCAATGATTAAGTCATCCGTTAATATACCACTATAAGTACCATAGAAGTAAAGAGCCAAGGCGACGAGGGCCGCGACAACGACATCCCATGGAAACGGTATGACCGCCGTAGTGAATACAAGTCCATAATTGGCCGAGCCAAGGAACGACAATATAACTGACGTGAATATAACCGCGACAACCCACCAACCAGCCTTCACATGCTTAGCAGCATCCTTATTAGGCGTTGAGGAGGAGAGCCATAAAGTGAAGCCAGCAACCATTGCCAAAGTTATTAATATATATACGGTGAAGTCTATTGCAGCTCCCGCAGTTAATGGGATAGTAGACGGAGAGGAAGAAGGCCAACCCGTGGGCGCTATTATTGGTACATATATTAAGAAGTATGTGGAGGCTATTAATACTGCCCAGTAAATTAATCCAGCCAGTGTGGCATTAGTCCTATTAACGCCGTAACGATTAACCATCGTGTACATATAGAACACCGGTAATCCACCTATAACCAATGCGAACACGAACCAAAGCGTGTAGAAAGTGCTCCAGTAAACTATTAGATAAGATGCTATCGATGCTATCGCCGCTATGAGGGAGGCAGCAGGCAACTTAAGTGGACGAGGAATATCCGGAATAATCTTCCTGAAGCTCATTAAGGCCGGTCCGCTCACTATATAGGTAAATACGGTGGTCGACGTTATGAATGAGGAAATGGCGAACCAAGTGGGGAATGGAAGCAGGAATACTAGGCCTATTAATAGTGCAGCAATCATTGGATACATGGGTACCCTGTGCTTATTTAATCTAAGAAATGCATCAGGCAAGTGGCCATCAGCGGCCATGCCGTATATTGTCCTAGCAG
>LOBW01000071.1 GCA_001516585.1 Thermocladium sp. ECH_B | reverse complement strand
CCTCCTCCCCGCCTTGAGGGCGAGGGTTCCCCGAGGTCTAGAGGGTTACGCCCCTTTCACGGGCGCTACTCTGTTGTGGTCCACGATGAAAGATAGGGGCCTCTTTATCGCTGAGATCACTATGCCGGTAGCCTTCTTCAAGATATTTAAAGCACCATTCAAGTCACTGTGCAGTTTATGCCCCTTAGGACAATTAACTATGCCTCTTGGCCCCCTCTCANCCCTAACGCCGTGATAAGCACAGATACGTGAGGTATTATACTCAATGACCTCAAACACCCTCATTCCATACTCTTGAGCCTTCAGCTCTATGATATTCATCAACTCTCGGTAAGNCCACAAGTTCACGGTGAACTTATTGCCCCTTTGTTGGGCGATGTTGAGGGGGTACCCCAAGTAGATGGTTGATACGCCTCGCTCATGCAATTCCCTCATAAGATGGGAGGCAAAGTTCCTATATAGGTGAAGTAGTCTCTTGGTTAGTTTCTTGAAAAGTCTCCTCTTCTCCCTTGATAATTCCTCGTATGCTTCGTATTCCTCTAGGTTCTTCGCCTTATCCGCAGAGGACTGCACCCCAGCTATCCTCTTCCCGAAGTAGAAGTAATCCTCCTTAGTCCTAACCCCCTTATAAAGAAGCCAAGAACCATCATCGACTACAACGCTCGCCAAGACGTTGATGCCCAAAGTCAATGGACGCCATTTTGTTACCCTTCGGCGATTTAACTTGAATGGCTTTCCTCTCACCCCTCACTATATGCTTACTCTTTCTTCCCGTTTTAGTCTTCTCAACGCCAACCTCCACTGGGATGTAGGCATACCACGCATTCCTAGCCTCGTCATAGTATATTTCTAGCCTACCTTGTTTCCCGTGCCACCTTAATCTGCCGGCGAACTCCACTTCGAGGCCGAAGTCCTTTAGGACTAGTTTCTGTTCATCCACTACATACCTATCCTGCCTAATGACTAGGAGGAGTTTCCTCCCTCCAGTTTCCCCATCCTTCCAGTAACGCGGCGGGCTTACGCGGCTCATGTGGGGCGGTAGTTTGTTTTCCTTCCTCAACCTCAATAGGGAGAAGAATGAGTTCCATGCCTCATTGTTCTTCTGCATGATTGCTTGCGCGTTGACTCCTAGTTCTTCTTTATACTTCTCGTAGCATTTATCCCAAGTCCCCTCGAAGTCCACTTTTCCTCCGTGGAAGAATTGCTGCCTCCTCTCGTAGTTGATCTCGTTAAATNGTTTGGCGGAGATGTCGGCTAACCTTCTTAGCTTCCTTTCTTGGAAGCCATTTGGTAGGAGGCGAACCACGTTAGTCCTCTTGTTAGTGAATTCGATTTCTTTGATGCCCTCTCCCGGTATTGCGGGGGAAGTCGGCCCCCGCCCCCCATTCCCAAGAAATTGACCGGAAGAGGGCATCCTAAAGAGGGATAGTAAGAGGTTTTTAAGCTTTTACCTAGCCCTAAAGGGGCGAGGTTTGTTGTTCGTTTTATCACTCAACTTCACTTCTGCAGGGAAACATTTCCCCTTAATCCCTTGTTAAGATAAGCTCAGGCAATTCATTGCGTAGTGNGTATCAAGTAGAGATTGGGCTTTACTCCTTGCTTAACTACATCAGTTAATTTAGCTTCCTCTATTGCCTTGATTACGTCCTCATCGCTGGCTCCCTTGCTTATATTTACCTTGTATTGAGTTGGCTCCACATGCTTTACATTAACCTTCCTCCTCTTGACGCCGGTCAACTGCTTTGGTCCAGTTACCAAGAGGAAATCGTCATCAACTATATCAACTATTACGCACATTTTACCAGCTTCCCGGCCTCTGGTCTTAACGCATATCCTACCAACATCGAATACTTTAACCATGAATCAATCGATGACCCAACTATTTAAAAACTTTCCCATCCAAAACACTTCATGGTAACACTAATTGCCCTAAGGTGAAAATTCCCGTTTTCCAGTCTTTATTTTAATTTCTATTATAAATATCAATTACGCGATTCACATCCATGCTTAATCATAATTATTATGAAGATAATGGAGAAACAAGTCCCTTGGGATTGGTTTCGCCTTTTTGCACATACTGACCTCCTCCCTGCCTTTAGGGCGAAGTTTGCCGTTCGTTTTATCAATATAATGTTAAAAGGAGATAGAAACATTTAATTAGTCTGGAAGATTCATAATGGCATGAAGTGGGTCACTAGGAGGAGGGCCATGGTTGATAGGATTGCGTGTCCTTGGCTGATAAAGAAGTTCATTGATCCGGAGGCGGAGTTCATCTTTGTACCGGAAGAGGAGGTCCTAAAGGTTGCGGAAAAAGAAGGCGCTATACCTTTCGATACGAGTGGGGCTGAATTGAATCACTATGTCGAGAATGGAGTGGAATATGTCACATTTGACGCATTAATAAAGAAATATAAATTAAATGATCCAGCGCTGCTAGAGCTTGCAGAAATCGTAAGAGGGGCAGATGCCCATAATCCCTTTAATCCACCGCCGGAATCCGCTGGATTGAAAGCAGCAGCAATAGGTTTCAGGGAAATTTCAAAAACGATCATGAAAACATGGAGAAACAGTTCCACATGTATGATGCATTATATGAATATTGCAAGCTGAAAGTAAGCGGTAAAATAAAGTAATAATTCGCTCATAGCTGTATCAATATATGGCGTTTATCTATTCATAATAGAAATCTCTATGTGAGGCAAGGTAGGCATTGAACTCGACATGTAAGAAACCAGCCCCATCCACTCCATGGAGCTTCTATTAAGAGGGAAACCAGACCTCCTCCTCGCTCTAAAGGGCTAGGTTTGCTCCTCTGCATGAGCTCAGTGAACCTTCTTAACGTAGCCCGGCTTCGGGGCGTATAATTCTCCATTCTTCATAAGCATATTGATCAATTTCTCTGCGGCAGCCCTATCCACTCCTCTCTCCTCTATTTCCCTAAGCGCATCCTCTATCTTCACCGGCTTGCCATCATTTAATTCCTCCATCTTACTAATGATCTCTAAAACCACTGCCATTCGCTCCTGGGAACTACGCGGCTTGCCCGTCATTATAACGTCTATATCAACCTTGCCCGTCTCAACATCTATGCCCACGCTCTGCAGGAACTTAAGGAAGAGGGAGATCGCTCTCTCCGCGTCCTCCTTATCCACTGTACTGCTTAGCCTCATCTTGGCCTCGGCCTCCGCGAGCCTTATCAGCGCCTCCAATTGCCTCGCAGTTATTGCAACAGGAGAATTCGGCTCCTGTGACTTACTCCTCATTTGAACATAGAATTGAGTCACTAATTCCTGCGCCTCTTTAGTTAATATGGGCTTCACATGCTTCCTGGCGTATGCTATGTACTTCCTGAGAAGATCTGGCTTAATTATGTCCCTACTGTACGCATCCAGAATATCATTTGAATGAAGCTTCACTATATGGGTAGCTATATTTCTATCCTTTTCTGCATTCGGCTCATCTCTCACAATAAATATTAAATCAAACCTAGAGAGAAGCGTGACTGGGAGATCAACATTCTCAGCCACGGTTCTATTAGGCAAGTAGCGGCCAAATGTTGGATTAGCGGCGGCTAGAACGGAGGCGCGAGCATTGAGGGTGGCAACTATTCCGGCCTTGGCAATGGAAACGGTTTGCTGCTCCATTGCTTCATGCATGGCCACTCGATCCTTTGCATCCATTTTATCTATCTCGTCAATTATGGCTACCCCCATGTCGCCCAGAACCAATGCGCCTGCCTCTAGGTAAAACTCGCTAGTAGTCTTGTCCCTGACAACGGCTGCCGTTAATCCCGCGGCGGTGGATCCCTTTCCATTAGTATAAACAGCCCTAGGCGCTATCTTGCTCACGAACTTGAGGAGCTGACTCTTTCCGGCGCCGGGATCACCTATTAACAATAAATGTACGTCGCCCCTAACCCTTATGCCGTCAGGGTACTCCTTCGGAATACCGCCGAAGAGGAGACACGCTATTGCCTCCTTTACATCAGTCATTCCATATATGGATGGAGCTATTGACTTGATTATGCGATCCCTCACGTCCTGCATGGCCGCTAGTTCCCTGATCTTATCCTCGTCCTCGCTCGTTATCTCAACTTCAGCGAAGTCCTTCTGCATGCTCTCAATATAGTTCACATTAATGTAACTGGATAATATGGGGGGCCTTAACTTCCTTAACTCTGACATATCCAGCTCAAGTATGCCGGTTACCGTGACGCGGTCGCCTGGCTTAACTCTATCCACTAGATCATCCATTAATATCGCCTCCATATTGCGCGGCAACTGCCCTGATGGTAATTCCTCTAATCGTTCCTGTATTATCACTTTTTGCCAATCAATGAACTCGCTTCGCTCTGATGTTAATTCCATGGTATTCACAGCGCCGCAGCGCGGACATTTCCTTGGAGGCTGGACAAAGGAACTAAGGGTCTGATTCACCTCGAGCTCGAATCCACACTGAGTGCATCTATAAGTGGCCTTGACTAGGAAATGCTTGGGCGGTGTTTGCCTCAATATTATTCCCTCTATGGCTATGAATCTCCCTATTTGATCGCTGCGGAGCTTTCGTAGGCTTAGCTTATCGGTCTGAGGCATCTTGAAGCGGGCGTGGAACTTACTTACTTGACGCGCATACTCTGGATCTCTTTCGGTCACCATTCGTTTAACCGCATTTGACGCCGCATCTATGGCTAAGTTAGGCGAATCAATCAATAGGTCAGCTAATTCCTTATGGTTTAATATTAAATCATTGAAATCTATAACGAGGGATCGTTCCCTATTTATTATCATTGTGCTCACTTCGTTCAAGTACTTCTCGTCAGACTCAAGTAATGACTTAAATTTCTCGACTAAATCATCGAAATTAATTGACTCCTTCTCTTCAATCACTGGTGATCACCATGGACTCAACCCAGCTCCTCGCTATTCTACTTACCTCTCTCACAATGGCCTCCTCCTCTATTGGTAACTTATCCAGGTACTCCCTAGTATCCACTAATGAGGGGGATACGGCAACTGTATTAAGCAATTTCCGTAACCGAGCCTGGGCCAATTCCTTTAATGTCTGCTCGTACTGCTTAGCTTCTTGTTCCCCTAATTGAGCCATGCTCAGCCTAGCCCTTACATAAAAGCCTCGATCCAATTCCTGCAAATCATTTAACGACTTGGTTTCCCTCCAGTGGATCTTCCTTAAATCCTCGAGCGACAGGAAGTCCTGCTGAATTAATTGCGCAAAACCCCTGCTTATTAGGAATAATGCTACTGATGGCGGCACGCGAATCGGGTCGCCGGCCTTGAGCGGCCCTATTTTGTAATCGCCGGCCCGTACTTCAGGTATATCCCTGGACGCCAATAACCTAATATCTTGTTGATACTCCATTACATCTATTATTGACCTAAATGACATCTATAGTAAGCACTCTAGCTGGACCTATTTAATCCTATTAGCGCGGCTTCCACGATGATAAGGGCTGGGAAACCAATGAATGAGCGAATTATTTTAATGGAGAATTGCATAATGAGACGCATCATTGCCGCTGTTTCTCAGCGTTCAGTATTCTCCTTGTATAGTTCCGTGAATTTCTGCGCCTAGGGGTTAGATTCTTATGCGGCCTAGCCGGCACCTTAGGCGTCTGGCTTCTGACTTTTCCAGCCTTTGTTAATGAACCATGCGAACCCATGATAAGTACGGAACCAGCGACTTAATAAACTTTATTTCACTAATCCAAGGCTTAACATAGAAACACTGACCTCCTCCCCGGCCCTAAAGGGCGAGGCTTTCCGCTTGTTTTGTAAGTTACTTCTCCCTGATCAGCATTATGGAGGCTGCAGAGGAAAAAATGAAGCCAAGCAGGAACCCGCCAACGCCTATTAACGATATTAGCGATAAGAGGAGTCCAATTAATCCAAGGACTCTATGATTAAGTCTTGTGATGATTACCGCGAAGAATATCGCCTCTAGAAGTATTCCGACCACAGCCTCAAGTAAGCCAGTGTACATGTACAGGGAGGGGGGCGCCACATATACCATATTGAGAGATAGAATTGCTGGATCCATCGATATATCCACCAGCAATACTCCATCTATAATCATGAGTAAGCCGCCCAATATCATAAGTATAGGTACTGCCTTATTCATGGTTCTAACTATGAAGCGCTAATTTATTAACATTTAGTGTCTCAGAAGATGGGGAGAATTAATGCCATCATTGATTCAACTTAATGCTTGACTTGAATGCCCTATACGGTACTTTACTTATCCTGATCAATGGGTAATCCGCATTCATTAATTCCCTCTCAATTAATCTAATCAAGTCAACCAACCTCAATTTTGCGAAGATAAGCACCTCATTAGCGGCATCAACTATAGGATCCAGATCACTAAACACGTTAACATCATGGATCTTTAAAGGGACATCTAATCTATCCTCCCCAAGCAACTCAACTAGGTATCCCCAATCCCTCACCGTAGATATGCCGCTATGCTTGAAGCCGGCCATCCTGGCAAGTCTAAGCAGAAGCTCGGCATCTTCCATGCTCCTCGCAACCACGTGAAAAATAGCGCTCCTCACCATAAGCCAAGCATTGCTTAATCCCATGAGTATGCTGCTCACCTCGCTAACGGTTATTGGCCTATGCCACTTAGCGACGAAGCTGAAGAGGTTATTTGACTTGGCGAAGCCTAGCCGCTCTGCCTTAGCTATCATTATTCTACCACTACAGCTACTGGTGGTATAGTAATTGGGTAGGGAATTAATGCCATTCAATACATCGATTAGGTCAAAGTCAACTCTACCCATCTCAGCCTCTCTAGCCAATCGCTCCATAAATGATTTCTTCTTTTGCTGAAATGGATCCATGGCTATTCAGGCAAGTAAAATGCCTCCTTCTCCCTATAGGCCTCCCTAAACCTCAGCTCAGTGAGCCGTTCCTCGGCCTTTCTATACATATCGGCAAATGCCTTAATTCTTTCCCCAAGCTCCGAGCCGCCTAGGAATTCCTCGGTTTCATACACGTACTTAATGGACTTGCCCTTGCCGTGCTCCACTATGAAGCCCTCTACGCTGCCGCTTGTAGGCAATGACCCTATATCTCCATTTCCCCTAATCAAGAATGAGTATCCCTTGACCTGGCCATCACTGAAGACAAGCCTAACCAATACCAGCGATATGTGAAACTCCCTCAGCGTGTTTAGAATCACATCCCTATATCTCTCGGTTTCTCTAACGTGGGGAAGCCTCTCCAACAGCAGCAAATCATTTCTAGATAAGTCCTTCACTAATTCGTCAAGCATTACGCTGGCCTTCTTATTTATGTTAACTACACTCATGAGTAGCCTAAAGCCAATCAATTAAAAAACTTAACCATCATTACCCAATACCAGTCCTTGATTAAGCACCATGCTTGTATTTGAATTGGAGAAGTTGTTAACGCTTAAATTTAGGCCCCTTATGGGTTAACGGTGAACATAGAGAAGTGCAATGCCGAGCGGAGGATCCACGTAAAGATAGATGAAGGAACTAATGATGAGTATGGCATTTACCCGGAGAAACGGTCCATACAGGATCACGTGAAGCGAGGCTTCATAGTGCTAGATAAGCCGAGGGGCCCATCCAGCCATGAAGTTGTTTCATGGATAAAGAGGATGCTTAACTTAGATAGGGCTGGACATGCTGGGACCCTTGATCCACGCGTTTCCGGCGTGCTTCCCGTAGCCTTAGGAGACTCCACTAAGGTGCTCCAGGGCATATCCCATGAGTCCAAGGAGTACGTTGCAGTAATGATGCTGCATGGAGATGCAAGTGATGATAAGATAAAGAGCGTGCTGAGGGAATTCATTGGAGAAATATATCAAAGGCCCCCGGTCAAGAGCGCGGTGAAGAGGCAACTAAGGACTAGGCACGTATACTCACTGGAAATGCTTGAGAGGGATGGAAGGTATATATTGCTTGACACAAATGTGGAGGCAGGCACATACGTTAGGAAGCTATGCTACGACATTGGGGAAGTGCTGGGGGTTGGAGCTAATATGCGTGAATTACGAAGAATACGAGTTGGTTGCTTTAAGGAAGATGAGGCTANCACGCTGCACGATTTAGCTGACGCAATATATCTCTGGAAACATTATGGAGATGAGACGCTCATGAGAAAGATAATAAAGCCCGTGGAGTACATGGTGAGACACCTACCTAGAATATTCATCCGGGACTCAGCCGTTGATTCAATAGCGCACGGAGCCGCGCTCGCTGCGCCTGGCGTGGCTAGGGTTGAGGACGGCGTGGAAAGAGACGGGGCAGTGGCTATAGTAACATTGAAGGGCGAATTAGTGGCATTAGGGAAGGCCACTGTATCCACAGGCGAATTATTAAGCATGAGCAAGGGCATAGTAGCTAAACCCACTAGGGTCATCATGGAGAGAGGCATTTATCCTAGCACATGGCCAAAGGGAAAAGCAAAGGATGAAGGGAGCAGCCCTAGATCTATTAATAAACGTAAAGAGTAAGCATTAGGAAGCCGCCCTACTATTTCGTCGCTATTAATTGAATTGATTGGGATCACTCCACTAGATCCCTTATTAATTGAGCTATTTTCTTTGGGGAATCGCTTTCCTTGCATAATGCCCATAGCTCGCTTTTTTTACAGATCCTGTACCTAACAATGCTTCTTGAATCATCTTTTTCAAGTAATNCATTTTTAACTAGGTTATCCAATATATGCTTAACCAACGTAAATAGAACCGGCAGCATGTTATTCTTGAGACTACTATTAGATTGCTCAAGTAGTGTCTTTGGGATGAAGGAGACACATGAACCCCTGGACTCCCTCACCATTCTCCATAGCGCCTCAGCCACGGCATCCGTCACATCTCTGAAATTAGTATACGACGTCATTGAGCTCATTGAGATATCTGGGACGTCTGCATATTAATCAGTAACTCTGAGCAATTTATCCCTATTATGCCTGTTAGTACAGGATTAATTATTCCTGAATATATGAGAGTATTCCGAAACATTTACAGTTAATTGGTTTTTATATGTGAATCATGGATCGCACATAAATAGAATAGAATAGGAATTTATCGATAGTACTTGAAATACATGATAAATTAAATAATAAATAGAAAAATAAATAAAGATATGGATTTATAAATAATCTGCTAAAGCAAGTAACTGAACTCGACTAGACCCAGCCTCTTGAGGGTGTCCAGGGTTGGCTTACCATCACTCCAACCACGCAGTTTATAATATACCTTTATTCCCTCGTCAAACATCTTAGATGCACTATGACCCTTAGCCGGGCCCTCCGGTATTGGTTGCCTCATGCGATTAGGCAATTCATCCTTAACCCATTTCCCCTCCTTAACATGAAATAATCGCTCCACATTGAATATGCGTTCCCCTATCTCAAGAATGTCTTCACCGCTTAGATCCCAACCAAATGCGGAATTGTATAACGCAGCTATGTCTCCCTCAGTGTTTATATTAGGCATTAAATTCTCGAACTTACAGAAAACTG
>LOBW01000070.1 GCA_001516585.1 Thermocladium sp. ECH_B | reverse complement strand
AGAAGAAGTCGCTTGGCCCAAGTATTTTCTCCACATCATTAACCCTAACCCTTAATGTTCCCCTTAATATGATGACCGCCTCCACGTACTTATGCTTATGCAGCGGCATGCGGCCTCCCGCCTCCACCGTGAACCGCCTCACCGCGAACTTGGTTGACCCCACGTCCCTCGTTATTAACCACTGTATCTTGAATCCCCGTGTCCCCCTTAACACTGCACCCACATCGCTGCCGGGAACATCCCTAACTGAACCGAAATGCATGCATTAAGTGCTTACTTCTCATATTTATATATTGAGGATAGCGATGAACTGGGATTTGATTGATGTTTTAAGCGAACCCCGTCGATCATCGCTATCTGTCTTCCATGGGGAATAAAGTAATCCTTGTATCGTGTTCAAAAGATATCCTACTACTATTCCTACCAAGAATAGTAAGGCGTCACCAAATACTTTTCCAAAATATGTAAGGTAGGCTATTGCGAATATGGCTAAGCCTAAGAATCTGATCTCCTCCCCATCCTAAAGGGCGAGGTAAGGTTAAAACCAAGGCTATTCTCCCTTAATGTCCTCCTCCGGTCAATTCTCAGAGGATGGAGGAAAGGGGGGCGGGAGCTCTCTCCCACAATGCCGGGGCATCCTCGAAAGCCGGCAACCGGCGCCCATTAGGGCCGTAACCCTTGAGACCTCGGGGGACCTTCAGGGCGGGGAGGGGGTCAG
This sequence comes from Thermocladium sp. ECH_B, assembly GCA_001516585.1. Lineage (NCBI taxonomy): Archaea > Thermoproteati > Thermoproteota > Thermoprotei > Thermoproteales > Thermoproteaceae > Thermocladium > Thermocladium sp. ECH_B. Next base: position 8,902 of record LOBW01000070.1, on the reverse strand, counting down.
CGGATATTCGATTCCTTAACCGTTATTTAAGAAAAAGATGAATTGGTTTGAGATCTAGGATGCTTCTACATGTATTCCCAGATTCCCTTGCCCTTGTAGTTATATACTATTGTCTTGTATGCAGTGACTGATTCTATGGTGTACCCAACTCCTTCCCTGCCTACGCCTGAGCCCTTTCTTCCGCCGAAGGGGAAGTACCCTATTCCGTGCTTGGGGTAATCGTTTATGTATATGGCGCCCACCTCGAGGAGCCTCATTAATTTACGTATCTTGCTTATGTCCTCGCCGAATATGGCTGCATCCAATCCATAACTCCTCCCATTGGATAGCTTAATGGCTTCATCTATATTGCTTATTGGGGTTATTGCAGCTATTGACGCGAATACCTCCTTCTTATATAGGTATAGGGTGGGCAGCTTCTCCTTATCCACCTCTATTAGGGTGGGCTCTATGTAGTTNCCCTTCCTGGTTCCTCCATGCAGCACCTTGCCTCCCTTCTCCACGGCGTCCTGGGTGGCCGCCACCACTTCCTTAGCTGTCTCCTCATCTATTAATGGACCCATTGAGACACCGCTCTCCCTTGGGTCACCCACCTTGACTCTCCCCAACTCATCCAGGATGCTCCTCCTTAATTCATCATATATCTGAGACTCGGCGAATATGAACTTAATTGAGTCACACCTCTGCCCCGCGTAACTAGTCATGCCTGTCACTATCTTTGATGCCGCCGATTTAATGTCGGCATCCGATAACACTATCGCTGGATCCCCGCCGCCAAGCTCCATTATGTACTGCTTAATGCCGCCGGCACGCATGACTTCAATGCCTGCCTCAGTGCTTCCCGTGAGGGACACAACAGAGATCCGGGGATCCGACACCACCTTGCTCATTTGGGAGCCGGGGAGTGTGATCACCGATAATGCCTTGCCCGGGAAGCCAGCCATCTCGAGGATCCTCGCGAACATCAACGCAACTATGGGAGTTGAGGAGGCTGGCTTTATCATTATCGCATTGCCGGCCACCGTGGAGTAAACAACCTTATTCACCACATCGAAGAGAGGATAGTTAAAGGGAGTAATGGCCAGCACAATGCCCAGGGGCTCCCTCTTTATGACTGCCTCAGCCTCAAGGGTCTCCGTGCTCCAGTCCCCCGGCACGTACTCGCCGTATATTTTCCTAACATCTAGATCGGCCACCCTTAGCCTCTCCACTGCCGCCTTGACCTCGCCCTCCGCCGCTGGATACGTCTTCCCATTATTGAGCACCAGCACGTCGATGAAGGCATCCTTAAACTTCAGAAGGAGGTCAGCGGCCTTATGATAAATCTCAAGCCTCTTCTCCCCCGGAGTGTCCCTGATATCGAATCTGCCATCCACGTACATGGTCTCGAGGGCATTACTTATGGCGTCGAAGCCCAGGCGAGGCACCTTGGCTAGGAGGCTTTGATCAATTGGGCTCCTCACGTCCTGTAAATCGCTTGCCTCGACCCACTTCCCCGCTAGGTAAACCTTAAAGACCGGAACCCCATCTTTTTTATGCATCACGCCGAACTCGGGAGGTAATTCCTTCATGGCTTACTATTCCAGTTGCCCAATATAAATCTTCAAGGTAATACCTATACACAGCAATTACAGCGGGGCCCTGGGTTCACCCATAACACCTATTTGAAGCTGAGCGGTTCCCGTTATGGAGCCGCATCACTGTATTCCAAGGCTATTCAGGACATTGAGGGAGTTAGGCGAGTAGCCGCATAATGGGTCTTCGCCGAGGGGGTCACCGCTCTCCGTGAATGCCCGTGACCTGGAGCCGCCGCACATGAATCTATACTCACAGGCCCCGCATCTACCCTTGAATTCCGCTCTCCGTATTGCCTGTAGAATGGGGTTCTCCCTGTAAATCTTCGCTATTCCCTCCTTCCTCACGTTGCCAAGGGGAAGCGGGAGGAAGCCGCTTGGAGTCACTGTTCCATCGTATCCAACGAATATTATGCCGTTGCCGTCCCTGGTCCTGGCGAACTGCGGCTTAATGGGTTCCCGCTCAACGCCGCTCATTAATTCATGGAGTCCCCGCCTCAGCTTCTCGTAGAGTGGGCCCAGCCTGAGCTCAGCCTTGACTTTACCTGTCTCCACCGCGTATCGCTGAAGCAGTGCCCTCCTATAGAATGGGGCCTCCACTGTTCTTATTTGCACGCCGAACATGGATGCATCGTATAGGAAATTAACGACGTCCTCAGCCTCAAGTGGATCCAGCGACTCTAGGCCTGTTCCCCTCCCAACATGTATTAGGAAGAATACTTCCCAGGCATTGGCGCCGCTGTCCTTAACTATCTTGAATAAGGCGGGAAGCTCATGGACATTCATCTTCATAACGGTTGAATTAACTTGGAATGGAATGCCNAAGCCCCTCAACATTCGCATGGCATTAATGGTTTGATTAAAGTGCCCCTCTATTCTCCTCACGAATTCATGGGTTTCCGGCGAAGCGCCGTCGAGGCTTATGGAGACGCTTGACACGCCTAGCTCCTTAATCATGGAGAGGCTCTCCTCGTTTATTGATGAGGAGACTGCGGGGGATAACGCCACTGGGACGCCCATGTCCTTGGCGTGACCCATTAACTCATATATGTCGCTGCGCATGAGGGGATCCCCGCCCGTGAATACCATTACTGGGTATGGCTTCCCAAAGGCAGCCACATCATCTATTAGCTTAATGCCCTCCCTCGTGGTTAATTCCCCTGGAAGCGGCTTCAGTATTGCGTTTGCCCTACAGTGCCTACAGGAGAGTGGGCATGCCTTAGTGGTTTCCCAGAACACCAAGATGGGGCGATCATTTAGGTCCAACGGCATTGCCCGTGGATTCAACGAAGCATTTAAATAGCTTCCTCACATAACCAACGCGGCGTGTTGAGACGGGGACGGACCGATCAGTGACGAGAAGTTCCACGCACTGCAATAATCCATTGAGCAACGTGGGGACACAACGAGCGGAGGCCCCATTATGGGATCGATTATTTCCTTGCCGCTCCACGTGATAATTAAAATGCTTCATTAGTGGCTGGAGTACTCATTGTATTGCTCCACTATTGTCTTGAGTAAATTAATGGAGCTCTCATCATAGTACCTGGACGCGTTTAGAACAAGTACCTTATTATCCCTTAACTTGATTGAGTAACTATAGGCCCCGTCGCGAGCCATGACTAGGACATTCACGCCTAACTGATTAAGCGCCTTGGCTGCCTCCGCATTAACCTCGCCGCTGCTCTCAATAATGGAGTCCCCGGATAATATGGCTACCCCATTTAATGATAATAATTCCCTTAACTCATCGAGGGATGAGGGGATATAACCAACCTGGGCATACGCGTACTCCACGCTGGACCTCCCCATCCTCTGCATATCGTTGCGAACATCATCCAGCTTCTTATTCAGCTCCTCAAGTACGGCCCTCAATTCATTTACGCGGGCCTCCAGCCTCTTTAAATCCAGGTCACTGGCCTGCATGGGAGGAGGCGGGGGAAGAGGCCTAGCTTCACCTGTTGGTCTCGCGTTCTGTAATTTATCATCCCTCTGCGCAGGCTTGGGGGGCTGTGGCTGGGGTAATTGCTGCTTAACAGGAACCTTAGCTTGGGAATTATTCTTATTATTAGTTGATTGATTGGTGGGTTTCTGGGCACTGCTTGGCCTTCGCCTTAACAGCATGAATATCAATATGGCTATCACGACTATTGCTAGGGCTGCAATTATCTCCGGTAAATACGTTGATAACGACATATGGGATAGATAAAATTAAAAGTTTTTATGTCTATCTGTGGTTTTTGCAGCCCCTCCAGGACTCTCCTGAAAGAGCAGAAGGACTGGGCCTCGTCGAGGTTTCGTCGATGGATCTAGTGCTTGAGGGACTGAATTGCATTCGCGAGCCTCTTGACGCCGAGCCTGCCCTCCTCTATGGTTACTTGGGACGCGCTTATCCTTATCCATGTGCTGAAGGATCCCGAGGGGGAGAAGTAGCGGCCCGGCATGAATGCGACCCCCAGCTTAAGGGCTTCCCTAAGGAGCGCATCCGCATCAATGCCCGTGTTTAGCCAAATGAAGAAACCGCCAACCGGTTCCTGGAACTCGAGACCAGCCTCACGAACTGCCGTCGATATTACGGTTAATTTGCTCCAATATAATTGCCTTGCCCTATCAATTGATTCACGTATTAATCCCCTCTTCAGGAACTCCGCGGCTATGAGTTGAGATAAGGGGGGCGTTGATATTGTCGTGGCGCTCTTGACATTGATCAATGCGTTTGATGCTTCCTTCGTAGTAATTATGAAGCCCACCCTGAGCCCGGGGGCAATTATCTTGCTGAACGTGGAGAGGTGAAGCACTCTATATGGATCTAGCTGGGCCATGCTTGGGGGAAGGGGGGTCATGGAGAGGGAACTATATGGGTCGTCCTCCACTATGTGGAAATCATACTTCTCGGCTAGCTCAAGCACTGCCTTCCTCTCGTCTAGAGGCATGACTCTGCCCGTTGGGTTCTGTATTGATGGCATTAAGTAAAGCAGCCGGAGACCGGAGCGGGCTGTCTCCTCAAGCTTATCCATGTCTAGACCACCCTCCCTTATCGGTATGGAGACCACACTATGAGAGTACGTCTTAAGTATGGGAAGGGCGACGAAGTATGTGGGGTCCTCCACGGCAACTGTGTCCTGGGGCCCTATGAATGTTTTCCCGATTATGTCCAGCCCTTCCTGGCTGCCCACTGTCACCACAACTCCATCTGGATCCCCGAATCCCTTGAATCTAGTTATTTCTCGACGCAGCTCAAGTAATCCCTGCGTGTCGCCGTACTGAAACGCTTTATCTGAGTGCTGCCTTATCACGTCCATGGCTATGTCCCCTATGCTTGGTGGAATCGCCGCTGGATCCGGTATGCCGCCCGCCATATTTATGACGCCGCCCCGTGCCCAGGACAGTATCTCAGGCACCTTGGTGTCGAAGTATCTATACCTACTTGATAATCTCACGCACAACTATTGCTTCTACCTATTTAAGCATTGCCGCTATATATTTAGTCAAGAAAAAACGCATTAATATATGAAGCAGTTTCATCGAAAAATGTTTATTAATGCTTTACGTAAATAAATATCAATGAATGATTCGCTGACTAAGTTGGCAAGCATGATTATGAAGGCGAAGTGCATCATAGCGCTAACGGGCGCAGGCATGAGTACCCCCAGCGGCATTCCAGACTTCAGGGGAATCAATGGATTATGGACAAGGCTGAACCCAGATAACTGCACGGGAAGCGGATTCGAGGCAGATCCAGATACCGTTTGGGGCTGCGTAATGGAGATCTACCAATACGTGAGGGACGCCGCGCCCAATGCCGCTCATTACGCATTAACCGAAATGGAGAGNATGGGGAAACTATGCGGAATAATAACACAAAACATCGATATGCTGCATGAGAAGGCCGGTTCAAGCAATGTAGTGCCGCTTCATGGAAGGCTCGATACCGCTATTTGCCCGAAATGCGGCGCCATTCTCCCAATAACCACCGCAATAAGCAGCTGGAGAACGGGATTCACACCCATTTGCCCGAAATGCGGCGCCACGCTTAAGCCGAACATAGTTCTATTCAATGAGGACGTGCCTAGACAGGAATACATAAAGGCATTCTACATGGCTAGAAACACTGATCTACTCCTAGTGCTTGGAACAAGCCTAGCCGTTGCACCAGCCAACGAATTACCCTTAATAGTTAAGAAGCATGGGGGATCCATGGCTATAATCAACGACTCATCAACGGAATTAGATGACTTAGCCGACGTAGTCATAAGAATGAGAGTAGAGGATGCAATGCCTCAACTAATACGGATCATCAAGCAAATGCAAGAAACCCACTGACTCCCCCTAAGGGCGAGGCTTGGCGTTCGCTTTGCCATAGTAAACCGTTGATTGAATTACTGATGAGACCGTTCTTTCTTTGGTGATAAAACGAACGACAGACCTCGCCCCTCAAGGCGGGGAGGAGGTCAGTATCTGCGTGTCCACTTAATGGTAACGCAATACACGACAAACATACACCAAACCTATTTAACGATGCCTAAATTATTAAGTGCCTCGTCCTTAGCGGGGTTCCTGGTGCGAGAGGTGAAGTGATGAAGCCTCACCCTTGCTGGGACCTCTGGTGAGAAAGGCGAAGATTAATTTAATTATTAGATTAATTACCCTTATTAAGTACTGAGTAATTTATCTTGTACACAAGTACCCAGCCGTAGGGCCTCGACACGTATACTAATTGAAAACCAGGGGGCGGCGAGAGGTAATTACCGTAGTATAGGAGGCCATAGATTCCCTGAAGCCATGTAGTCGCGTTTACTCCTGGAGGCGCTTGATTGAGTAGGTTGAAGCCGAGCTGCTGGGCGAATGGCTGGAGCTCAACCATTAGGTGAATGCCTAATTGATTAGATGAACCGGGCGCCGTCGCGTAATATGGCCACGTATTGAAGAACCAGAGCGGGATTGGGAATACTTGATTACTGCGTAGCTGTGGATTACTCTCTATTTGATTAATGCATCCAGTGAATTGCCCCGATAGGGANGCAGCGTTCAGATTAAAGAGTAATTGGTAAAGCGTCGAGTTGCTTAACGGCACGTTTATCTCAGTGTTGAATGCCGATATGGACGCGGTTCCAAGCAAGTCATTCAATATGTAGGACGCGTTGTGCCCAGATATGAGGGCCATCCAGTAGCTCTTCACGAAGTCTCCCCCCGTTGGGTACTCCGGTATTAATCCGCAGACATCTATATTCTGCTGGGTCGACGCGGAGCCGAAGCTTAATGCCGCCATTGGAGACTGAACTGGAACCGCCACTGCGCTGTACGGTATGAAGATCACGACGTACTCGGCCTTGAGGTCCTTCAGTATCATGAGTGACTTAGTGACGTTCCTAGTGACGAATGCCTCGCCTATCTGAGCTATCTGAGTCCCATTGACTGTGGAATTATCCGCTAGGCTACTCTTGTTTCCAATTATCGCGGTCCAGTACCCATAGTCCCACCATGAAGCCACTGACGCGTGGGCGGGGAGATTCATTTGCATCCAGTAAAGCGCATCAAGCCAATCCGATGATGGAACGGCGGGCGATGTGGTGGATACTATTTGGGGTGGGGCAGCCGCTATGGCTACTCCAGGAGCGACTTGCTGGGCTAGGGCGACCGCGAATATTGCAATTATTAGCGCAGCCAATGCCAGCATTGGGGCTGAGCGACGCTGAATCAGGAACTTAATTATCATTATGAAGCCGAGGGCAGTTAATGGGAACCAGAAGAAGCCCAGCAGCATGATGAGCCACGCCTCCGATGATGCAAAGTAAACAGCGGCAGTGGCTGCTAGGGACATCAAGAGGCCGGCTACGTCGAATGATGAGAGGAGGAACGCCATGCCCGTGGCAGCGAATGGTGGAGTAATGGTGACTGTCTGGTAGAAGCTATGGAATGGGGTTGGGGAATGCTCTGCGACGCTTTGAACTATGGCTGACCTAGCTATGGGGAGGAGGGCGCCGAGGAACTTGCCGCCCGGCAAATGTATTATCCCTAGCCCGGTCAATGCGGCTGAGATCGCTATGGCAGCCACTGCAATTGCCGCTATGTACTTACCGTAGCTGGCTATTTTCCGCACCTGTCCCCTCGTGAGGCGAAGGGCGGGCAGCGTTATTATGGATAATAGCGCGGCGAGGGACATGCCGGCGCCTAGGGTTAGGAGCGCGTGGAGGCCGTACCTTGGCGTCATGGATATGAACGCCACGAAGCCGAGGTAAGTGGCTAGGTACACCAATATTATCCTGTCCAGAGTCACGCCGACCCCCATTACTCCCAGGTTAATCACCTTGCCCTTATACACCCTATAGACGCCGTAGATCAGCATCACTATCATGAATAGGCCGTACACGTTCATGACGAATGTGAAGGATCCCCAGAACCAAGCCGTTACGCCATTAACGGCGGCGCCGAGCGCGGCGTACGGTATCCAGTCCCGCTTCCTGAGCGCATCAATGAATAGGCCGAAGCCTAGGGGAACAAAGAATTGGAATAGCGTTGAGTCAGCGAACCAACCGGCTGACCCCCTTTGGGTGAATATTATGGAGTAAGCCGTTAATACTGCGGACAATAGCCCCACGTACTTGCCCCCTATCCTGGAGCCAAGGTAATACATCGAGAGAACCGATAATGCATTGATTACTCCAGGCACCATTATCACGGTGTAGAGGAGGGAGACGTGGAAGTGCTTGAGGACGTCATAGGCAAGTAGGCCCGTGAATGAGACGCCTGGAGATAGGACAACGGCCCAATTAATTCCCCAGGGGTACCAGAAATTGGTGAATCTGTATAGGTGGCCATTTATGAAGCCGCCGCTTAACCACCACTCAATGCCCTTAATTGATCCCAGGCTCAACATGAAGTTAGTTAAATAGTACCTAATGTAGGGATCAAACTCATTTATGTAGTAGCCCCACAGGTAAACAGAGTAGAACCTAATGTATAGAGCTAAGGCAAGGGTTGAGGCAAGCGCGACTCCAACGCCGAATAATTGGGAGAAACGCAGCTCCTCATCAATTAATGAAACCTGCGCGGCTTCCTGCTTTGCCATACCCATCGCCGGCGCAATGAGTATATAAAGATTTGCCTAAATCCACGAGGCCCCAAACCATGGCTAATGCTTGAGGCCATCAAGGACGTACTCAGTAGTACCCTAGTTCTGATTCAAGCATGGAGAGGAGGCGGCAAGTCACCTCATGCGTGCGCATGGGCCTCTCCCCCATTCTATAAACCTCATGCGCCGAGGCATACGTTGATTCGCTGAAGGAACCGTGGGGGAATCCGCCTATCACTACCGCGACGTTGCCTAG
>LOBW01000069.1 GCA_001516585.1 Thermocladium sp. ECH_B | reverse complement strand
CCCTTCCTCTTAACCATCCTCCAGGATCCGAGCCACGTCCTTAAGTGCCGAACCAGAAATAGGGAGATAATTATGACTCCAAGGCTTGAGATCGATAATAATTCGAAACCATTCACTGCAATTCACCAGTTATCCCAATAACGCTGCATCCAATGAATCTTAGGCAGTGACTAATCCATGCCTTGATCCACGATGCTCCACGATTCATGGTCATGTCCTTCAATTTGAACCTATTGCAAATTGTTAAAACTCCTTAATAAATATTTCTAATCCATCATTGTTTCATATCGATACCAGTTATTTAATATCTTTAGTTATTAATCAGAATTAAGCTAAGATTCCCCATCGCGAAGTGCCAGTGCCCCTCTGATCTGGGCATCATCCTTAGCCCCCATGATTATGATAATTCAAGCCAACATCATGACTAAGGGAAATGTGTTCTTCATTCCTTGGAAGAGGAAAATAAAAATCTGACCTCCTCCCCGCCCTAAAGGGCGAGGCTTGTCATTCATTTTATCATAATTTTATAATTTGGTTTCCTTTCCCTTGAATTTCTAATTTCAAGATTAGCGGTAAAGCTTTATAATGCATTCACCTTATCCGCGTAATGAGGAGAAGCCTTGCATTGGCATCCATAATCGCTGCCCCAATATTGATTGCCTACCAATTAGCTCACACAAGCGGCGTCGTGGATTTATTGCTTTGGCTAATCCTAATATGGATTACTGCGCATCTATTACTGGACTTGAAGAGGCCGTGGAACGAGGAGGCTAGGCTGAGGGTGATTGGCGTTGCGATGGCATGGTTGGGGCGGGGATTATTGGCATTTAATTACGTAGTGTTAACGGGGGGAGTTTACCCCCTCCTGGGAACCAATAATTGGGGGTACTTACGGTTGCCGGCGATTATTTACGCATTCATCATGTTGATGGGCATCGAGATAGCCGAGTACTTTGCCTTCCCTAGAAGGACGACTCAAGGCGAGACAATTGGATCAGCGCTGACTAGGTTGATTAGGAGCACGCAGACATTCATGGTTAATCACGGTTACTTAGTGGTTTTTATCATTGCATTATTAATTAGGTTGATACCCGAGATGGTTGCTTGGCCATGGTTCGTGGGGTATGATACCCCAGAGTACGCAGCCACATTAATGGATTACTTAGTGAAGCCGACGTTCTTCACATACACATGGTGGTATGGCGGNCCATCAATTCTTCCGCCCCTTCTCTATATGTTGCTGTACCCCATCGCGTTCCTGGTGAATCCATGGATTATATTCAAAGTGGTTAATCCAGTGCTGTTGGCGCTAATGGGCGTTGCAATGCTGTACGCATTGAAGAGGCTTGGATTAAATGGGGAGGAAGCACTCATAGGCGCTGCGNTATTCACGTTCTATCCAACCACGTACACTATTTCATGGGAATTAAGTAGAAATATGCTGGGCATAATTTTCATTTTACTAACCATGGCCGAATTCGAGAGACACATTCATGGGGAGAAGAGGTGGGCCATTCTCGCCGTTCTGGCGGTGTTATCCACATTAGCCCACCAAACATCAGCTACATTAACTGCGCTGCTCTTCCTCACTTACTTCGCCGTGAAGGATCATGACCCCAGATGGTTGCTCCTGGGGCTCATAGGCGTCTTTGGCGACGTTGTTTACACTAACTTCGCCCCGCTCCACGTGGCGATAATCCATTCATCGACTGGGGTCAGCCTTAATGTATCCAGTCCGCTCACGGAGAGCAGGACAACAATTTTCACGCAGGCACTAAGCCAATACCTAGCCCCGCTTCTAGTGGCTTTCTGGCCACTACTATTGCTTACCTCTCATTACAAGAGAAGGCCTCCCTTCAGCGTAGTTGCCATTTTACTTTGGTTACTGATAATAGTGCTGCCCGCGGCCCTCGCTCCAAGCTTCAGCTTTGTTCAGTGGTGGCGGTGGAGCCTCATGATCCCCATGGCCCTCGCTCCCCTCGCCACTAGGCCAAAGCTCCTTGCCTTATCATTCACCATATTATTCCTATTGCTTGATATCGCTTGGACTTGGGCGCCAATAATGCCCTCGCTATTCCCAAGCGCGTCATCCCTGCTCGTCCAAGGAACATTCACAAGGGCATGCGCAGTGATTCCAATGGAGGCGGAGGGATATGAGGCGGGGCTTTATGCGGCTACCCATAATGGCACATACGTCACGGATTACTGCACATACACATTCATGCACCTAGCGGATAGGTTTGGACGCAACATAGTGGTCTCATATGATCCCCAACAAACCGCTGAGAGCCTTAATGGAACAGTGTACTTAGTGACTGATCAATTAATTAATGCACTAAGGTAACGCAGTTCGGCAGCGGAGTAACGTTGCTTCCAGATGCGGGCGGCACGTCCTACCCCATCTATATTTACGAAGTTAAGCCAAGCACCCCAAGCCAGTAAGCCTTTAGGCAAACATACTAATAATTGCTTAGAAGCCAAGTACTCTAGCCCTATATTTAATAATGCTTGCCGCATATGGATTTTTAAAACGGCAATTACTTAGTCCTTAAATGCCTGAAGTGAATGCCGGGGATCTCTTCATATTAACTGGAGCCTTGGGTGGGGACCTTGGGGATTACATATTGATGCCTCTGGATGATTTTGATGTTATTTTTCAGTCGCTTAACCTAAAGATTGTGGAGAACGTGGCTAAAGGCAGGAGTACCTTCACTGACATAATGAGGGCAACCGGCATATCGAGGGGTCAATTAGCGAGGCACTTAAAGAGCTTAGTGAAGGCCCATTGGTTGAGGCATGATGGTAAGCAGTACAAGTTGACGGCGTCCCTAATAGTCGTGTTTGATCCCGTTTATTCCGGCGGAGAGATTAGGCTGAAACTATATAACGATAGGGGTGCATTCATTGATCCCCAGTACGGCATGTTGATATTCAGGGGAACCACTGGCCTCTGTAGGACGTGTCCCTTTAGGGAGGCGTGCGTGAGGAACGTTAAGGAAGTGTCCAGATTATATGGAATAACCATTAGATCCATAGAGCCCAGCGAGGCGTACGTTGAGATATTCAATACGTTAGTTAGCCGAGACCTAGTTAAGAGACTCAGAAAGCAACCTCTCGCGCCCATCTAATCAAGAGGAGGAAGCCCCCGCTCTGAAGCTGAGCAGCGTATTGCCTTTAATAGTGGTTAATGGGGTGATCAGCGTGAGGGGCATGGTGGAAAAAATTATAAGCAGCCTGAAATTCTTCAATTGATGGATTTGGCCAACGCCATTGAGTTAATGAAGCCGCGGGTCATTTGGTTGCTGGTGTTCTCAGCAGTTGGGGGATACTTAATAGCGGCCATTCCCCGCGTTAATGCATTAAGGCTCATTGAGATAATAATAGCTGGACTATTGGCCACCGGCGGATCCGCAGCTGCCAACATGTTGTTTGAGAGGGACATAGATGGCTTAATGACTAGGACCGCTAAGCGGCCATTGCCCTCGGGCTCAATGTCGATAGAGGCGGCTTGGGCCGAGGTGATTATATTAACCGGGGCTGGTCTCCTGCTTGGCTACTTATGGCTGGGCCTGGTTCCCTTCATATTTATGGCAGTTGGTTGGTTTTTCTATGCAGTGATATATACCCTGGCATTGAAGCGGCGAACATGGCTTAACATATTGATAGGGGGCTTCGCCGGTAATGCAGCGCTGTTAAGCGGTTGGGCTGTGGCTGCTCCGATAAATATGGAGGCAATGTTAATATCATTCGCGGTGTATCTATGGATTCCCGCGCACATATGGTCCCTCGTGATGAGGTATGCCGATGATTATAGGAAAGCCAATGTGCCGATGCTTCCCATACTTATAAGTAAGAATAAGGCGATAGGCATTATCGCTATTCTTAATGCGGCCTCCACGATATACATGCTGCTCCTCTACGCGTTATTCATTAATTCCTGGCCCGGCTACGTCCTTCTCCTGCCATTCGCTGGGGCATCCATCTACATATCCCTAAAGTCGNTTATTAATCCCACTGATGATGTTTTCTGGAGAATGTTCAAGATGACGAGTCCAGTATTAACTATTTTCATAATTGCCGCGATGATTGGATTGGTAATTCGCTAGGCTAGGAGCGCAACATGGATCAATTCGCCCAGGCCCGATGCCGCTATTCCCATTGCTATGTATAGCATGAACCAGAGANCCTCATTACCGCCAAAGTACTTGCTCATTAATAAGCCGAAAAAACCGAGAAGAATCACTGGAACCAGTGGTACCCAGCCTATCCTAACAGCATTGATGGTTAATTCGGTGATTATGGCTGCCCCAAATGAGACGATGCCGAAAACCCCGCTCCTATAAATGGCCTCAAATATCTTNTCCTCATATAGCTTGGTCCTAAGCATTGTTCCCTGCCGCATGAATAATGATCTCTCCATTTTACCCAATTGCCGACGCTCCTCTGTGTACTCAGCCATGAATGCCGTGACTAAATTAATGAACATTATGGTTAACGCTGATCCCGTCTTTGCGTAGTAATTCCCCATTGGAAGAAGCGGAGACAATGCTAGAGCCGTAACTATGCTATCGAGAAAACCCAGCACTATATATCTGCCTAAACCCTTATCCATCATTGCTTCAAGATTCATTGGCTCTCCTTTATTTTCCTTGCGTCTAGGTCAATGATGTATTCACCGGCCATCACTTGATCTATGCTTCTAATGACCCCNCCCATGCGCTCCACCGATTCCTGTAGAGCCTTATAATTTATTCCGGAGCCATCGACCACTATGACGAGGCCCAACACATCCACATCGGTATCGGTGACGGTTATATTCACGGCCTTGACTCCCTCGACCTCCGTTAATGCTTGGGCCAAGTCCATTAGGTGCGCCGAGGTGGGCACATCCACATCCAGTATTAGGCGACGTATATTTGACACGCTTAATCATAACCGTGATTCATTATAAATATTTTCCAGGAGGATACGTGAACTACCCCGCCCTAACGGGGTCTCAAGTGATGAAGGGCTAAGGGATGCGCAGTAATTCCTCACATTCATTCCTATTCGACTTATTTAGATGGATCAACCTGAATTCGAGCCTCTTTATCATTATGGCCAGGAGAGCCATCATTAGCCCAATCATTCCCGTACTGGTTAATTCAACGGCTATTATGCCCCAAATGAAGTGATTCACGTGATGAAAGAGGAGCTGGGTTCCAGTGTATATGGTGAGGAGGGCGCCGGGCACTAGGAGCAGGGCCACGGCTAGGGAGAAAATCAGTATCGGGTTATACCTAATCATGAGCCTTATTATGTCTATCCCAATGCTTAATCCATGGCTCCACTTGAGCTTGGGCTTACCTATGCGTTTCCTATAATTTATGGGATGCTCGCCTATTTTACCCATTGATGCCATTTGCGACGCGATATCGACCTCCACGCTGAATCCACGCGAGCCTGGTATTATTGTTCTGGCAGTATCGCTCCTGAGGAGATACATGCCGGTCAATACATCGCTTAGCCTAGTCCCGAATAATAGATTAAATATGCCGGTAAGCACTGCGTTCCCGAATCTGTTCAGCGCGGGTATATTATGCCTTCCATTTAATCTAGCGCCCAGCACCTCATCTAGGTCGCCTTGAATGGCCAGCTTCAACATTTCAATTATGCTTCCGGGATCATAGGTATAGTCGCCATCCATTATCAAGGCAAATGGGGTCTTCACGTACTTAAGGCCAGTATACACGGCGCTAGCCTTACCGGTGCCAGCGCTCTTAAGTACCTGGGACCCGAGGGACTCCGCTATTTTAGCCGTTGGATCACTGAAGTCATCAACAATGGTAATTATATTGCTTATGCCATATCCATGCAGTTCCTCTATGACCTTACCTATCCCCTCCTCTAACTTGGCCGGTATAAGCACTGTCAGGCAGGAATTAATATCCATATAAAAACTCTACCATTACCCTTATTTAATCTTAACCTAAACTATTCTAAGTGAACTGCTCCAGGGGCTGCGATATCATTGGGGCCCAAGTGATTCAACCATTCCCTCGACCGCCATCTTAAATAAGTGGTAATGTGCTTTTTTTCTCCGAATCCCATCAATGACTTGCCGCAGCCTTTGATCCTTTTCGATCAGTATCTCCTCAGCATTTGTCTTCTCCGCCTTGGCCTCGGTTAGGGCCTTCATCCAAGCCTCTACCTGGGCCACATGATTCTCCAACCTCTGCACCGCGTTATCCACTATGCCGAAGTGAGTGTAGGCTAACTTAGATGGGTTCGCCCGTATTAATTTCTTGATGCTATCCAGGTATAAATCCAGCCTGACTGGGCTCATTGTGGTTGGAATCACGTAATCGAAATCAGACAAGTAAATGCCCGCCGCATCCCCCAGGAACAATACTCCGCCGGGATCCATTAATATGGATTGATGGTGGCTAGCATGGCCGGGGGTGTGAATCACTTTAAGCGATATATCCCCCACACTCACTATCTCGCCGTCGCTTGTCTCATGAATCCTATCGCGGGGAGCATCAAATGACTTACCATATAGTTCGCCGAGCCAACCCATGGCCACTCGAGCCGGTTCCCATATTATGTCCGGATTCATGATTACTTTACTGGCCTTTGGATGGGCATATATCATGGCGGGGAAGAATCTAGCCAAGCCGCCGGCGCCGCCGCCGTGATCTATATGCACATGCGTGACCAGCACGTGGGTTACGTTTTTGCCCCTAATGAAGCTAGCCAAATCCGTGGCGGTTACGGCTGGTCCAGACTCTATTATGGCCACCTTATTGCCCGCCTCTATTAGATAGACTGAAACCAAGCCGTTAAAGTTGCCCGGCTCGAGATCTATTTGGCTTAACGTATCATTATACCTATTTAGTTTCATGAATATATTATTTGTGGCTTAATTTAAATTTTCTTACTAGGATTGAAAAAATCACCCCCCGCCCTAAAGGGATTCCTCGGGGGCCTAGAGGGCCATCGCTTATATGGCTCAACGCCTGAATCGACCTGTTCAAATAATGGGAACACCATCGGAAACTTTATAACTTAACCCATATGTTGAGGACCATGTCAGAGAAAAAAACTCAACAGCAAAAGAAGAAGTCAAGCGGAGGCTGCGCCTAAGCCCTTCCCTTCCATCACTTCCTTAATGAAATCCATATATTTTTTCACTAGTTTCTCATCGGCTCCCAACACGTTCAGTAGGAACTCCTCCTCTATGGCATTGAGGCTTCCCGGCACTATTATAGAGTGGGGCGTCTCCCCCATATCGGGCGGCGAATCTATTGTTGATGCAACTATTTTCTGCGTGCTCCATCCCACCCTGGCCAAGTAAATGGCCATGAACCTACTCGCATCGAGTCCCCTCTCCCTTAGGTCGCTGGAGACCAATTGAGCCGCATAGCTCGCCTCCATGAATTCGCCCTTATCATTTATATCGAGCAATAGCAATGTATGGAGTCCCCTCCTCATGTTGTCCAGCATCACATCAATGTGCCTCCTGCTTCTATAGCCTAGCCTCTCGTATGTTATGGTAGCAATGGGGCCGGCCTTATATGGCGAGAGACCGGCTTGGCTAAATGCCGCGCATACTATGCTTACCGAGTTAATTATCCGTACTTTATGGCCGCGCTTAACCGCCTCCACAGCTAATGCCCCATGAGTGGTCGCCATTAATGGGTCGCCAATGACGAGGAGTGACACTGCCTCACTTGATGCTAATGCGCTCATCACCGNCTCACCACTATTGTTCTCAATATCGTGCCTCGACAAAGTGAGGGGCCGGCGGCCGATTAGCTTGACTAATTCATCCTCTGCATATTGAGGTAACTTGGATGTGTATAATTCAATGAATACTTCGTTGGAGGACCTCATCGCGTTAAGCGCTTCTAGGCTGATATGGCCTGGATGCAGGCCTATTCCTATAATATAGAGTAAACCCATGCATCAATGCTCCCTCCAATTGCTTTAACTATTTTCGCCTCCCAAAACGCTGTAAGGGGGCCATGTATCCAAGTATTGAGCGGGGATCCTTGTCTCCAGCATTTGCTCTGCAATATTTATAAGCGTTAATATTGGGTGCCCCCACGAATGTACGTAATTGGGCACATAAGTATGGATAGGATAATCGATGCGGAGGAAAACACAACGATAAGCACAGGCGGTGCACCGACTTACTGCGGCTTCTACTTGGCTCAATTGGGGTTAAGGATTGAACCGGTGTCTGTGGTTGGGCGGGATTTCTCCAGAATCAATGAATATATAGAGCGTGAGATCCCTATAAGCCGGATTAGGGTTGATCCATCATGCAGCACAACGGCATATGAATTACGATATAGGCCCGACGGCTCACGGAGATTGCGTTTACTCAGCAAGTGCAGGGACCTCACTGTTAATGACGTGAGTACCGTTAGGGGGACAGCGGTTCTTAATCCAATAGCTGGCGAGGCTTCCCTGGACNTAATGAGGAGAATAAGGAATGCAGCTGATTTTCTAGCGATTGATGCCCAGGGATTCGCTAGGAGATTTGATACGGATGGCANTGTCTATAATAAGTTGGATGATTACACCCTGAACTCGTTGCTTGAGGCAGGCAATATGATTAAGTTAAGCTCGGAGGATGCGGAGAAGCTTGATATCGATAAATTGTCCCGGGATGATCGGTATATATTAGTGACCGCGGGAAGCAAGTTGGGCCTCCTCCTACATAACGGTAAGCGATACGTGTTTAGATCCATTCCAACCATTAATGCGATCGATCCAACCGNCGCAGGGGACGTGGCTGGCTGCACGCTTGCATGGTACTTAAGCAGGGGCGAGGATATTAAGTGGAGCNTTGCCCGGGCAATGGCCATGTCGATGGAGAAGGTGAGGCACATGGGGCCCTATGGACAGATAGACGCCGGCAATGTCAATGAATTAACGGACCTATTGCTTGGCCTTATCGATACTGCTTGACTGCAGTATCTTCTCAACATNCTCCTTATTGGTTATCATTACGTAATTATACCTGCCCCTCTTCTCCACTGTTAGCAACCCATTCTCCATTAATCTCTTGATCATTCTGGACAGGGATGCTTTAGGTATGTTAAGGTCCTTACCTATGGTTGCCTGCATTGCTTGCCCATCATTCTGCAGAACGTATTTCATAACCATTAATTCATCATCCGTAAATGAGGGCAACCTGAGCTCGCTGCCTTCCTGTGGTTTAGCGACGTACTTCTTGCTTGCGTCGTATAGGAAGTAGGCTAGGCTAGCCGTCACCACTAATTGAACCATGGCTAGCGTTATCATTACTTGAGCCGTGAACATGCCTCGCTCGCCTGCATTACCCACTCGCTTATTTTGGAGGCAATTATTGGGAGAACCCCCAACGTGTATAGTTTCCCTTTTAATTCAACGAATAAACCCAAGTCCTCCGCCTTGGAAAAACCATGACCGGCAAGGGAATCAGCTAGGCATTGGGAGGAATCATCGCGACTCATTATGCGTATGGTGACGTCGGCAACGCTTGAGCTATATATGTCTGGCCTAACCTTCACGTCTATATCGATCACTCCATTATTGACCCTATATAATTTATGCATTGATGAATCATCCCCAACCAACCAACCATTGTTTAATAATTCACCCTTCATCTCAAT
>LOBW01000068.1 GCA_001516585.1 Thermocladium sp. ECH_B | reverse complement strand
CTCGAGGGCCCTATATGAGCTCCTCACCATTGGCCCAGCCGCGACTGCCCTGAATCCCATGCTTAGCCCAATCGCCCTAAGTTCCTGGAACTCGCTGGGCTGCACGTACCTAGCCACGGGAAGATGCCTAGGCGATCCGCTTGGCCTCAGGTATTGGCCGATGGTCAATAGATCGACCCCGGCGCCCCGTAGATCCCTCATGGCCTTCAGCACCTCATCCCGCGTCTCCCCTAGCCCCAGCATTATTCCGGACTTAGTTACTTGATTCCCATTAATGCCCTTTATTGCCCTAAGTACCCCCAGCGACTTATCGTAGCCGGCCCTCCTATCCCTAACGAGGGGGGTCAATCTCTCCACTGTCTCTAAATTATGCGAGACCACGTCGGGCCCCGCGCTCACCACTGCCCGCAGGGCATCCATGTTAAGATTGAAATCCGGAATCAGCACCTCAACCCTGGTCCCCGGGTTAATCTTCTTTATTTGCCTAATCGTCATGGCGTAAATGCTTGCCCCTCCATCCGGCAAATCATCCCTATCCACGGNCGTGATCACCACGTAACGCAGCCCCAAGTCGCGCACGGCTAAGGCAACGCGAATGGGTTCAAACCAATCAATGCCCCCCGGCTTCCCCGTCTTAACTGCGCAGAACCTGCATGCCCTGGTGCATGTATCGCCCAGTATCATTATGGTAGCAGTCCCAAGCCCCCAACACTCGAACACGTTGGGGCAATGCGCATCTTCACAGACGGTATTTAACCTATAACGCTGCAGGACTTGCCTAACATCATCGTGGCGGGAACCAGTGGGCATCGATACCCTGACCCAGGAGGGTAAAGGCTTCACTATTGGACTTGATTGAGTGGATATAAATATGGTTTGGCGGTTGGTCGCGTGTTTTGTTTTGGGTTTCCAATTGCGTGTCCAATTATTGGTAACGCACATATAAATATTGCGCACAAAACAAGCCACACATTACCCCACTTAAGGATGGCAATTCGGAGATTGCACAGCTGTGGAGCATTTATCTAGGCCCAGGATTCGGGAACGGTTGAGGTGTCGCGGCCGATTATTTCCTATTTTTCCCTTTACTTGGCTTCGCCGCCTTCCCCTTCTTTTTATCGATTGGCTGAATGAGGGTTTCATAGGCCACATTGGCTCCTACGAAGATGACTGTGGCCACCACGACGATTGTGGTGGCGTTTATGAGCGGGTTAATGTTTGTTCCAAAGGTTGCGTGCCTCGCTATTAGGTAGGCGGACCAGGCCAGTACTCCGATCATTAATCCTCCATATCCATAATTAATCAGCTTAATCGCTTCACGCCACTTGGCTAGGTCGAATATATCCATGGATAGGGCGTCGCCATGCTTGGTTTTAAACTTTCCCAGGAACCGGTTAATCCTCGTGGCTTAATGGGCGTGGAACGCTTATTAATGAGGTCATTTAGCGGGTGTATGCATGAAGTTGGCCCTAATATTCATTGTGATTGCGCTGGGCGCCGCCACTGTTCTCGTGGCGAATAGCGGTGGATTCATTACTCCCTGGGCGGCCGTGGGCAGCTTCAGCATGGAGCCCACAATGGAGGTCGGCACCCTAGTCATATTGTGCCCTGTCCACGTGGGGTCCCTTCTTAATAATATAGTTGTTTATTTTCATGATGGGGAGTACATAGTTCACAGGGTGATTTATGTGGGCAATGGCTTCGTCGAGACCAAGGGGGACGCAAATCCGGTTCGCGATCCCTGGTTAACCCCATTCAATGAGGTTGAGGGCATGGTTTGCTTGGCGATTCCTTACTGGGGCCTCTTTAGCTTAATGATTAGGAATATAGCTACGCTTCTCGTATTTGCCATGTTAACCGTGGCCATGTACTCCATTCTGGCAACTATGGAGAGTTCTTTAAAAAGAGGGAAAGGCGGTTCAAGCCATGGGAGAAGTCACAGAAAAACTAGAGGGGGAAGAGGAGTTAGTAGCTAAGGATGGAAAAACAACGTACAAAATAAGGGAGTTCAACCTAAGGGATCTACAGTCAGTCACCTACATAAATAGGGCAGTGCTGCCCGAGAATTATCCTGACTTCTTCTTCGTGGAGCATCACATGAATTTCCCCAAGTCATTCATAGTTGCCGAGCTGGGCGGGAAAATAGTGGGCTACGTC
Source organism: Thermocladium sp. ECH_B (assembly GCA_001516585.1). NCBI lineage: Archaea > Thermoproteati > Thermoproteota > Thermoprotei > Thermoproteales > Thermoproteaceae > Thermocladium > Thermocladium sp. ECH_B. Next base: position 7,656 of record LOBW01000068.1, on the reverse strand, counting down.
ATGACTAGGGTCGAGTTCGGTTGGTCCAATCTAAGGAGGGGTGGAGTCGCCAGGAAGGGCCACATAGTCTCAATAGGGGTGTTGCCGGAGGCTCGACGCCTCGGCGTGGCATATAATTTAATGATTAGATCAATGCGAGCAATGAAGAGGTTCTACAATGCGTCCGAGGTCTATCTAGAGGTAAGGGTATCCAATGCTCCCGCCATAGGTCTCTACACGAAGCTGGGATACAAGATAGTATCCACCCTGAGGGGCTATTACCAAGACGGCGAGGACGCATACATAATGGCTAGAACGCTCAGCGACTACTCTTAGGACATAATGCCCCGCTCCTTCCTGGTCCTTTTTCGAGAGCGGGGGTCGACCACGACAATACTAGGAGAGGAAAAATCCTCAAAGGGGGATGATGACCTCTTCGTGATACTTGGCCCAAGTGGAGGCGGAAAGACTACCCTGCTCCGAATCATAGCTGGACTAGTGGAGCCGGATGCCGATGTAATAAAAATAAATGGGAAAGAAATGAACGGCGTGCCCCCCCTTCGAGAGAAATACAGCGATGGCGTTCCAGAACTATGCTCTGTACCCCCACATGTCCGTATACGACAATATAGCCCTCAACATGAAGATACGAAAGATGAAGAAGGAAGAAATAGATAAACGAGTCAAGGAGGTAGCTTCAAAGCTGCACATTATTGGATGACCCCCTCAGCAACCGATGCTAAATTAAGAACTGAGATGAGGGCTGAACTGACCTCCTCCCTACCCTAAAGGGGCGAGACTTGTCGTTCGTTTTATCAGTTAAGTAGTGTCCCTCGTCGTTTAATTGTTCGGCTAAATTTTAAAACCATATAGTTATACTTAGCCTAATGAGTGTACCATATAAGTATATTGGAACGCCGCTCGAGGAATTAATCTCGCTGGGATACTACGACCCGGAGACCAGAAGAGTGAAGGCGATCAAGGGACGGGAACTCCATGTGAGGAGCCTTGATTGGCAGCTCGAGGGCCCCCTGCGAATGCTCTTCCATGTTCTGGATGAGGAGGTGGCGAAGGACCCCAAGAACCTCGTGGTTTACGGCGGCACAGGGAAAGCAGCTAGGTCCTGGGAGGACTTTGAGGCGATAGTATCGTCATTGGTGTCAATGGATCCAGACGACACGCTAGTCATACAGAGCGGGCAGCCCGTGGCCATTTTCAAGCTGGACAGGAGGGCGCCACGCGTAGTGATGAGCAATGCAATGCTGGTTCCCAAGTGGGCTGATTGGAGGATTTTCAGGGAATTAGAGGCTCGGGGCCTCATAAGTTTCCACCAAATGACCGCTGGGTGCTGGGCATACATTGGAACCCAGGGAATACTCCAGGGAACTTATGAAACCATTGGGTACGCGGCCGAGAGGCACTTCGGGAGCCTAGAGGGGAGGCTAGTGGTCAGCGCTGGACTGGGCGAGATGGGGGGCGCCCAACCCCTCGCCGTGAAGATGCTTGGCGGGGTCGCCCTCATAGCCGATGTGGATAAGAGAATGATAGAGCGCAGGATCAATACGGCGTACCTGGATACTTGGACCGACGATATAGATAAGGCGATAAGCATGGCGTTGGCCGCCAAGGAAAAGAGGCAAGCCACCAGCATAGGNGTTCTGGCCAACGCCGTTGACCTGCTTGAGAGGCTAGTGAGGAGCGGCATAACGCCGGACCTATTGACGGATCAAACCCCAGCCCATGACCCGCTCGCCTATGTTCCCCAGGGATTGAGTCTGGAGGATGCCAATAAGTTGCGGGCGAGCGATCCGGATAAGTACGCCGCGTTGTCCTCATCATCCATGGCCAAACACGTTCAATTAATGCTGGAGCTCCAGAGGAGGGGCGCCGTTACCTTTGATTATGGAAATAACCTTAGGAAGCAGGCATTCGATGCCGGGGTGGAGGATGCATTCAAGATACCTGGCCAAATGGAGTTCCTGAGGCCGATGTTCGAGGAGGGAAGGGGCCCATTCAGGTGGATAAGCCTAACCGGCGACCCAAACGACATATATAGGTTGGACGATGTCCTCCTAACCCTCTTCGAGCGCAATGCTAGGTTGGCGAGGNGGATAAGGAATGCGCATCAATACGTGAAGTTCCAGGGACTGCCGGCTAGGGTGGTTTACCTGGGGTATGGGGAGAGGGCGNTCTTTGGGAAGACTGTTAGCCAAATGGTGAGGAGAGGAGAATTAAATGGCCCCATATGGTTCGGGAGGGATCACTTGGACAGCGGCTCCGTTGCGTCGCCCTATAGGGAGACCGAGGCCATGCTTGACGGGAGCGACGCCATTGGGGACTGGCCAATACTGAATTACGCATTAAACACGGCGTCTGGAGCGACCTGGACATGCTTCCACCACGGCGGGGGAACAGGGATAGGGTACGCAATTCACGCGGGCTTCGGCATGGTGGTGGATGGAACGGAGCTGGCGGAGGAGAAGGCAATGAGGGTATTCACGGTTGATCCGGGCAGCGGCGTCGTGAGGCACGCGCATGCGGGATACCCCAAGTCGCTGAGGGTGGCGAGGGAGAAGGGCATTCGAATCCCCATAATGGATAGGCTGGAGGAGAAGAGCAGGAAAGTCATTGAGGAGGCCCATAGAGAGGGCAGGGCAAGCGATTACACGTATGACCGCGTCAAGAAGGATCTGGAGGAGTACGATAAGCGAGTGCGCAAGTGATTCTAATGCCGATAACTAGGGCACCGGGTTCCCGCTTCATAAAGGATCCAAGGGATGTAAGGCTTGAGGATAAGATAATTAAGGGAGGCGCGAAGGGAGACATTGGGTTACTCGGGGTTCCTTGGGACGGCGCCGTGGGGGGGAGGCCGGGCGCTCGCTTCGCCCCATCACGCGTAAGGAGCTTTCTCTACTCAATGCCCCTCAACATTGATGCCTCTATAGTGGATTTCGGGGATGTCGATGTAGTGCTTGGGGATCACGGCGAAACCATGAGGAGGACGCGTGAAGCGGCTTCCCAGGCATTGAGGCAAGTGAAGGAGCTGCTCGTGATTGGGGGCGATAACAGCGTTTCTCATCCAGTCTTTCAAGCCTTAAATGATGCAGAGAAGAGGGTTGGCTATATATTGATAGATGCTCATCCAGACATAAGGACGGTCACCGAGGGATTAACGAGCGGATTGGCGATAAGAATGATTAGGGAAACAAACCCATCAATGCCCATAACCGTTGTGGGGTACAGGCCCCACTCCAACCCGAGGTACCTAATTGATGAGGCGCGGCGCCTCAATATAAGGATAATAACCATGGATGAGGTCGAGGAGATAGGCGTCATGGGCACCGCCGCTCAACTTGTGGAGGCGTATAGAGGAATGCAGGTGTACCTTAGCCTCGACATGGATGCCGTGGACCCCGCGTTCGCGCCCGGCGTTAATAGTCCATCCCCCGGCGGCTTCACGTCTAGGGAAGCCATTAGCCTCGTATCGAGGTTATCCAGGGAATTGAGGCCCAGGGTATTCGACGTGGTGGAGATAACTCCGCTAGTGGATGTAGCCGATCAAACCTCTAACCTAGCAGCGGCAGTGCTGATGAGCGCTATGTGGCCCCGAGGCGACATGGAGTGAGGCTGGGCGAGCTAAGCGCAATGGATGTATATGAGGCCGCCGTCGGGAATGCGAGGATCGAGTTCAGCGATATTGATGGGCTTGATGAGGGCGCAAGGAGGCTTGAGGAAGCGGCGGCGACGAGCAGGATATACGGCGTTAACACTCTCCTAGGCGAATTAGCCAATAGCGGCGAGGGCGGCGAAGTGGATCCACTGGACATGATTAGGATGCATGCCTGTGGGGTTGGGGAACCAGCGCCTAGGGAGTGGGTTAGGGCTTCCCTACTGGTCAGGGCTAATCAATTGGCGCAGGGCTACAGCGGAGTGAGGAGCGGCCTCCTCCAAGTCATGATCGGCATGCTTAACTCCGGCGCTTCCCCCATAGTGCCTGTCCTGGGCAGCGTTGGATCCAGCGGCGACCTGATTCCATTAGCCCATATATCACTGGCCGTGGCGGGGGAGGGCGAGGTGGATATCAATGGGGAGAAGCTCCCCGCCGCCGAGGCACTGCATAGAATTGGCTTAGCCCCATTCATTCCCAACTTGAGGGAGGCGCTAGCCATGATTAATGGAACTAGCTTCAGCGCAGGCGCATTCGTTGTTGAGCTCATTAACTCGTTTCTAGTCGTCATTGGCTCCCTGGCCTCGACGATCATGGTGATGGAGGCCGCCAGGGGATCATTGAGCCCGAACTCCATTGAGGTCAATGCAGTGAAGAGGCATAATGGCCCTCTCCTGGTCGCTAGGCTCCTGGAGGAGTCCCTTACCGGGAGCGGCAGGATCAATTCATCGGGGAGGGTTCAGGATCCATACTCGATCAGGTGCTCAAGCCTCGTGATTGGGGCCGCGCTCGATGCGTTGCGGTGGGCTAGACGCAATCTGGAGAACGAGATTAACTCCACCAGCGATAATCCAGTGATGATTGGGACAAGCTTCAAATCCACTTGCCACTTCCATGGCCAATACATATCATTATCCAGCGACCTAGCCAGGAATGCGGTGGCTTCCCTCATTAATCTTGAGGAGAGGAGGAGCGCGCAACTGCTTAGGCGCGAAATAAATGGGGAAGAGGAGTACCTGGGCAGGAGGGGCGGCGTTGGCTTCATGATAATGCAGTACACCAATGCCGGCCTCTCGGGTCTTGCGCGCCAATTAGCGGCCCCGGCCCTCGTCAATAATGTGNCGACGAGCGGTTTCCAGGAGGACGTGGTCGCCATGAGNCTCAACTCCGTCTACGTGTTGAGGCAATTAAATGAGTTGGCGTCGAGGAGCATCGCGATAAATCTATTACTGAGTTACGTTGCTCTAAGCAGGGATGAGTGTGGTGGATGCGGGGAAGCCGCCCGCCTCCTTTATGAACTAATTAAGGATAAGTGGAGGAACAGCGATGTGGGGGCCTCAATAGAGGCGGTTGCCCATGACTTGCCCCGGATCCTGGCTAGATTCCTCGAGTCAAGGGGCTTAACCCTGAGGGGAGTGGTGGAGAGTGATTGATTTACTAGTGGATAATATAGGCGTATTAGTCACAGCGAGGAAGGCGCCGTGGAGGTTTGGGGATGATGTATCCATCATCGAGAACGCCGCGGTAGCCGTCTCGCGGGGCGAAATCATTGACGTGGGCAATTCAGGAATTATTGGGAAGAAGCATAACGCGGCGCAGGTAATTGATGCGGGCGGTAAATTAGTTACGTCTGCGCTAGTGGATGCGCATACTCACATGTTGTTCGCCGGGGATAGGAGTTGGGAATTGGGGTTAAAGCTTGGGGGAGCCACGTACGGCGAGATACTGAGGAGGGGCGGTGGGATATACAGCACAATAGCATTAACGGAGGCGGCCAGCGATGAGGAATTAATGCGGAGCCTAGGGGATAGGGTAGGCGTGGCGGTGATGCATGGGGCTGGCGCANTGGAGGTGAAGACGGGGTACGCCGAGTCGCCCAGCGGCGAGGCTAGGTTACTCAACATAATACGACGCGCTAGATTCACTGTGAGGCTTGTGAATACTCTCCTCATGCATGTGCCGCCGAGGGGANGAGATAGGGAGGCGCATGTTAAGGGCATGATTGAGGCGCTGCCCCAATTAATGCCCAGCTTCGCCGATGTGTTCTGCGATGATGGTGCGTTCACAGTGGATGAGAGTAGGCGATTCCTATCCGCCGCCGCTAGGCTAGGTATTGGGTTAAGGCTTCACGCCGATGAGTTGGCGAGCATTGGTTGCAGCGAATTAATAAGCGAGTTGNCTCTATCCTCAATCGATCATTTACTCAAGACGCCGAGCGATACCATGGCTAGGATAGCTAAGTCCAGAACCGCCGCCGTCCTGTTGCCTTGCACCGCGTTATCCATGATGGGCGGCGAGAGGCCGCGGATAGGTGTATTGAGGCGGGAGGGCGGGATTCCCGCGATGGGCACGGATTTCAGCCCGAACTCGTGGTGTCCAAGTATGGAGATGGCGATGGAATTATCCACTTACCTCTACGGCTTGACTCCGCTTGAGGCCTTAATGGCGGCCACGGTTAACTCGGCCTATAGCCTTGGCCTTAATGACATTGGCACAGTGACTCCGGGAAGCCGTGCCTTCTTAGCTATTTGGAGTGTGGATAAGGTTGATTGGTTAACGTATTGGGTTGGAGGCGGCAAATTAAGGCAACTAATTTTGGGGAGTACGGTGATTAATGGCAAGGCGGCATCAATGGCGGTTAATTAGATCTATTTAGTGGGAAGGTTTTAAAGCTGGTCGTGCAAGGCTTTAATGGCGTCTCCATGTATGTTAAGAGGGAGTGGGATAGACTTGGGAAGGTAATGATTCATAGGCCCGGAATAGAGATGTTCTACGGCCTCCTTCATCCCAAGTCATTCCTCTATGAGCGTGCGTTCAGCATGGATGAGGCGCTCTACGAGCATGAAGTGCTGGAGCACGCATTGGAGAGGGAGGGGGTAATGGTTTATAGGGTTAAGAAGGTCATTACTCAACAAATAAAGTCAAGCCCCGAGTTCAGGAGCAGGGTAGTGAAGCTGGTCAGGGAGCTTGTGGAGTTCAGGGGGGACGTCAATGATGACTCCATTGAGTTCATCAATAATTTATCCATTTATGACCCGGAGTTCCTGTTCAATGTGCTGGTCCTGAGGCCAACGCTTATACTGAAGAGGCGTCGCCGGTCTAGGTCATATAAGGTATATGTGGTGAATAAGATGCCGCTCGCCAATATGTACTTCATGAGGGACCAGCAAATAACGGTGCCGAACGGCATAATTCAGGGCCGCATGGCGCTACCGCAGCGGAGGCCGGAGACAAGCGTAACCGAGCTCGCCTTTGAGGCTTTATCCATGCCGATAATATATAGGGTTGCGTCGCCCGGCATCCTGGAGGGAGGCGATTATATGCCGCTGGGCGACTTCGCCATAATTGGGTACGGGCACAGGACTAATAGGGGCGGCATCCTTCAAGTAATGGGGCTCCTCGGGGTGAAGGAGGTGGCTGTCGCTCGATTGCCGAGGCATCCCCTCGTGCCCAGCGGGGACTCGATGCTTGACATGCATCTGGACACCTTCTTCAACGTTATGGGGGATGGATTGGCCGTGGGCAATGAGGACCTAATGAAGAAGGCGCCCGTGGAGGNTTACCTAAATGATGGGGACAAGTTCTCTCCAAGCATTAGAACCAATCTGCTTGACTACGTTAAGTCCAAGGGATTCAATGTGATCTCCATATCATTCATGGAGCAATTATCCTACGCCAGCAACTTCCTCACAATCAGGGATAGGAGGGCGTTGATTCCGAACGTGGAGATGAATGCAGCGAGGGTAATTAATGCATTAAGGATGAAGGCGGAGGCGGACTCGAACTACGCGAAGCTATTCGAGGTGGCTAAGGCCGAGTACGGCAAGTTAAGGGTGGAGGGCCACATATTCCCACATAAGCCGGAGCTAATGGAGGAGGGCATAGACTTCATACAGATAGACGTCAGCGAATTGACGGGCGGGTACGGGGGCATTCACTGCATGACATCCATAGTGAGCCGCTGAATGAGTCTCCAGAATTCATATTTATAATCATATAATTAGGGGGAG
>LOBW01000067.1 GCA_001516585.1 Thermocladium sp. ECH_B | reverse complement strand
ACTTCACGAAAGAGGCGTATCAACCATCTACTTGGGCTACACCCTCAACATTGCTCAGGATAAGGGCAATAAGTTCACTGTGAATTTGTGGTCTTATCGTAAACTCATGGAGGTCATAGAGCTGAAGGCTCAAGAATACGGTATGAGAGTGTTTGAGGTCATTGAGTACAACACCTCAAAGTATTGTGCTTATCATGGCGTTGAGGTCACTAGGGATCCAAGGGGAGTAGTTAATTGCCCCTTGGGTCATAAGCTTCATTCGGACCTAAACGGCGCATTGAATATCTTGAAGAAGGCTACCGGCATAGTGATCTCAGCAATAAAGAAGCCTTTGTCGTTTATCGTGGATCATAATCGAGTAGCGCCCTTAATGGGGCGTAACCCTCTAGACCTCGGGGAGCCCTCGCCAAATGGCGGGGAGGAGGTCAGATTCCTTTTGTTGCTGGATGAGGTCAATTATTTTTGGTCAATATGTTTCGGAAAAATTATTAACCCATGTTGTTGACGTTTCATGAATGTCGGATAAGCTAAACGACTTGTTGGCGAGGAGGGGGTTTTATTGGCAGAGCTTCGACGCATATAAGGGTATGGTTGAGGCCGGTGGATTCTATGATTATGGTCCCCTCGGCGTTGGCTTAAAGAGAAATATAATGAATAAATGGTACAAGACATTCATTGTGCCTTATATGGATTTCACGATAGAGGTAGAGACCCCAATAATTATGCCCAAAATAGTCTTTGAGGCGAGCGGGCATCTAGAGAATTTCACTGATTTTCTAGTTACTTGCAATAAATGTGGACGTAAGTATAGGGCCGATCATTTGGTTGAGGATGAGTTGCGTAAGAAGGGTGTTAAGATAAAGACCGAGGGACTTGATGAGCATCACCTTGATGAATTGATTTCGCAGTATGAAATAAGGTGTCCAAATTGCGGAGGCGATTTAGGTAATGTTCAACGCTTTAATCTGCTGTTTCAGACAGTTATTGGGCCATATAGCAATAACCTCGGTTTCATTAGGCCTGAAACTGCGCAGGGAATGTTCATTGATTTCGCCAAGCTCTATGAATTATCGAATAGACGATTACCGCTAGCGGTGGCTCAGATGGGCAAGGTTGGGAGAAACGAGATATCTCCAAGACAGGGATTAGTCAGGTTACGGGAGTTCTCCCAGATGGAGATAGAGTTATTCTTTGACCCACAATCACCGTCTTGTCCTCACCTAGATGACGTGCGGGACGTCAAGATACGCATATTGCCGGAGACCGATGTGGCGAAGGGCCTCGACACTCCACATGAGGTAGGCATAAAGGAGGCTGTTGAGAAGGGGTACATAGTTAATGAGTGGATGGGGTTCTATATGGGGTTAGCCACCGTATTTCTAAATGAGCTAGGGGTTCCCCTTGATAAGCAATTATTCATAGCTAAATTACCGGAAGAACGGGCTCATTACGCTAAGGCTGTTTTCGATCAAGTGGTTTTAACAGATCGATTCGGTTGGCTAGAAGTCAGCGGCCACGCGTATAGGACTGATTATGATTTATCTAGGCACGCCAAGTATAGCGGCCAAGACCTGAGCGCGTATAGAGATCTAGAGACGCCGCGCATCGAGAAGATCGTGAAATTATCCCCGAATCCAGTCAAGATAAAGGAGAGGTTTGGGAGCGATGCGGGAAGGATAATTAAGTACATCCATGATAATGCGGAAAAGGTATTAAATGACATAGAGACAATCGGCAAGTCCATTTTCGGGGAATTCGAGATAACGAGGGAATTAGTGTATATAAGCGAGCAGGAAAGGAAGATATTTAGGGAGCGATTCATGCCTCACGTGATAGAGCCATCGTTTGGAATAGATAGGTTATTGTACGTCACGCTAGAGAACGCCTATATGGAGAGGAACGGTAAGCCACTGCTTAAGTTACCCCCTGATATAGCTCCAATAAAGGTCGCCGTGCTTCCATTAATTAAGAAGGATCCATATCCAGCAATAGGTAAGAGAATCTGGTCCATGCTTGTATCAAATGGGATAGAGGCGGTCTATGATGATGGCGACACAATAGGCTCAAGATACGTTAAGTATGATGAGGAGGGAGTTCCATTCGCAATAACCATAGATGACCAAACGCCCAAGGATGGCACGGTCACATTAAGGGATAGGGATACCACGGCACAGGTAAGGATATCAATCGATTCATTGGTGAGCGATATCTCATTAAGAATAAATAGGAAAAGAACTATCCCCACCTAACTACCTCAACTTGAAAGATCTTCGCTCAAAATAGATAAAGGCAAATACTTCCTTAATACGTTATAGACATCAGGGAGTCTCCTTATGGGAATGGGATCAATTCACTTGAAGGCCTTCGGATTTTCAGGGTTAATAGATAAATTGCATGCGGGGAGAGAGGTCTTTAATGAGCGAGGAACAGGGAGACATCATAATGGAGGGGAGTTATGTTCTTTTGTTTTTTAGTGATACCATTAATTACGTGGTTAAGGCGCGTCGAGACTCCATCTTCAATACAATAAGGGGCCGCATTAAAGGCGATCAAGTGGTTGGGGCGCATTATGGCGATAAGGTCTCCACTAATCTGGGCTACGTCTTTACTCTGAGCCGACCGGATATAGTTGACATATTGATGAAGCAGCGCCGAGCGACTCAGCCCATATATCCCAAGGATGCGGCCATAATAATAATGTACTGCAATATAATTCCCGGATCCACAGTCTTGGAGGCAGGTATGGGAAGCGCTTACCTGACCAGCATGCTTGCAATGCATGTAATGCCGACCGGCAGAGTAATTACGTATGAGAGGAATGCGAATTATATAAGGATCGCTGAGAAAACATTAAGGGAAATGGGGGTGCATCAATATGTGGAGATACGGAATCAAGACCTAGCCGACGCTAAATTAAGTGAGCTTTACGATGCAGCAATCCTAGATGTGGCTGAACCATGGTCTTTATTAAATACCGTAGTGAATTCACTAAAGCATGGCTCCAATGTGGCGGCATATGTTCCCACGATAGGGCAAGTTGAGAAGACAATCAGCAAAATGGTTGAGTTGGGATTAATAAGGATTCAATTATTTGAATCCATATTGAGGCCTTGGAAGACCGTTCCTGGGGAGACTAGACCTCAAATGTGGATGCTGGGGCACACTGGCTTTATAATAATAGGCAAAAAGCCCTAATGACCTCCTCCCCGCCCTAAAGGGCAAGGCTTGTTGTTCGTTTTATCATACTCGCGAGAGCGGCGGAATTATAGTGTTGGGCTTCACTATGGATCCAGGGGATATAACTGAATTGGCGCCGATGCGTACATTGTTCCCAATTATCATGCCTAACTTCCGTCTCCCAATATTTCCCGCCTCTTCATGGTGCATAGTTAGCGTTACTACGCCTGGCTCCATTACGCTGTGTTCCCCAATTATTGATGATCCAATGAAGGATCCTCGTCCAATTGTTGAGTATGGCTGTATTAATGACTCGGTTATCTCAACGCCGGCCCCGATTATGCTGCCTTCCTCGATTGATGCATAGTTACGCACTAATGCGTTTGTTCCAATATATGCCTTCCTACCGATATAGGCGGGTCCCCTTATTGTGGCGTTGTGATCTATTGTGGCTTCATCATCTATTATTACTACTCCCTCTATTGATGCTTTGCTTGATATGGAGGCCCTCGCGCTAATCCTGCTTTGGCTTAATGAGCTGAGCTCGTTTCGAATAACGGCCAGGAGATCCCAGGGATGCTTTACATCTATCCACCAACCGCTCCATAACGCGGCTCCCCCTCCTGACTTACTTAGTAAATCTATGAAGTCGCTGCTCGATATTTGAGCTAAGTGCTCGCCCTCTATCGCTAAGGCCCCGGCAAGCACGTAGCCTGGTTGATGCTCATTGCTTCTGATGGCGGTACTTATTCCTTGCCCCTCTGTTAGATTGATCTTAATATACCCGGCCGCATCCTCTATAGGCACCACTAGTGCAGTTAGTGAATTGCCGCTTCCAATATGGGTATCCAGAAGTAATCTGTAGGCATCCATGGGCATTACTACATCTCCATAAGCTATTATCACGGTAGTGCCCTTTAAGGAGTATTGAGCAACCTCCCTTAAAGCATCTGTCTCATTGTCTCCATACTTCACGTAATCTATCTCGGATTCATCTATAAGTTGCTGATTAGATGCTATTGTTATTCTTCGGATTCCTAAGTTTCTTATGGCATCAATGGGGTACTTTATCAATGGCTTACCCAATATGTTGATCAGGTACTTGGATTTGCCGTTGCCCATTAATGGCTGCATATCTATGCCTAGGCCTCCCCCTAGTACCACGGCCCATATGCTTCTCTGCATCTTACTCCACCGTCACCGTCTTAGCTAAGTTCCTGGGCTTATCCGGATCAAGGCCCTTAGACACAGCGGTATAATAGGCAAGTAACTGCATTGGGATTGCGTAAACCATGGTTGCAGCCGCCGGCTTCTCTATGTTTATCGGAATGGTCACATCGAGCAGCTTCTCCATTCCATTACTTAATGATTTCGGAACAATACCTATCGTATATGCATCCCTCGCCCTCATCTCCATTATATTGCCCTCCATAGCTTCATTATACTCATCATTAAATATCGTGAAGACCACTGGAAACGCCTTTTCAACTAACGCTATAGGGCCATGCTTGCTCTCGCCCGCAGGGTAGGCCTCTGCATGTATATAGGCCACCTCCTTCATCTTGAGCGCTCCCTCCATGGAGATGGGTAACCCAAGTCCCCTTCCCAAGTAGTACATGCTGCTTGCCTTAGATATATCAATGGCTAATCGCTTTATACGCGCCTCGTAATTGGCTAGAGTTAATTGAGCTAAATCAGGCACTTGCTCTAATTGATTAATGGCGTCATCCAACTCACTTAATTGAATTAAGCCTCGCGCAGCCGCCGTATTCATTGCCAGCATTGTCAGCACCATTAATTGGGAAGTAAATGTCTTGGTTGCGGCGACCCCTATTTCTGGTCCTGTTCTAGTGTATATGGCAGCATGGCTCTCCCTGGGTATCGCACTATCCATTACATTGGAGATAGCTATTATCTTGACCCCAGCAGCCTTCAACGCGCGAAGGGCTAGAAGCGCATCTATGGTTTCCCCCGATTGAGATATAACTATGGCGGTATCTCCCTCGCCGGCGAGTTTAACGTATTTGCGGTACTCGGATGATGTGAATGAATGAACATCCATGCCTGCGATTGTGGTAAGCAGGTACTCGCCCACTAAACCCGCATGTAGGGAAGTGCCGCTGGCAGTTATAAATATGCGGCGCGAATCAGCCAGTTCCTTACCTATCTTATTCATGGCCTCCTTCTCTATCCCGGCTAATGTATTCCTAAGCGCTATTGGTTGCTCATGTATCTCCTTCAGCATGAAGTGTGGATACCCCTCCTTGCTTGCCATTTCGGGGCTCCAAGTAATATGGCGGATCCTCTCCTCAATATTAATGGGGACTCCGCCTCTCTCCACGTGTGCAGTGGTTGGCGTCACAAATCCATATTCTCCATCGTTTATCACCACAATGGTATTGGTGTACTCGAGAAACGCAGGTATATCGCTGGCAATGAAGTTAGCTCCAGAGCCAAGCCCTATGACTAGGGGCGATATGTTCCTCACGAAGAATAATTTATCCGGTTCATCCCTTATTATAGTCACCAATGCATACGCTCCCTTTAAGCTCGCAATAGACTTCTTGAATGCCTCAAATGCATTCGCTCCACTTCTTAGATTCTCCTCTATTAAGTGGGCAATAACCTCGGTATCGGTCTCGCTCCTAAACACGTGACCCCGCCGCTCTAGTTCTGCCTTAAGTTCACGATAATTAGAAATGATTCCATTATGCACAACTGCTACGCGTCCCTCGCAGTCTATATGTGGATGAGCATTCTCGTCGCTTGGCTTTCCATGTGTGGCCCAACGAGTATGGCCTATTCCGATCATGCCATCCAACTCGCTGAATTTAATCCTTGAATCTACCTCTCCTATTTTTCCACGTCCCTTCCTTACAATCAATGTTTTGCCGTTAATAACGGCGACGCCCACGGAATCATAACCCCGATATTCAAGCCTCGTTAGGCTTTTTTTCAGTAATCTACCAAGTGGCTCCCCAAGGCCATTAAAGGAGCAAACGCCTATTATGCCGCACACGCATTCTTTTAAAGACCTAATTAATAAACGTTACGTGATGAGGGATCAACAAACCGATTAATGAGGAGACTCACATGGACTTATCATGATTGAAACGCGATTACGCGGCTCCGTTGTATTGAGGGCATCATTGTTCGCCTTGTTCCTTTAGAAGAAGGTCTCTTGCCTCTTGTTTTTTATGGAGAATTAATAAGGCTATTGTTGAAATGGAAATGATGCCTATCATTATGAACGATATATCTATTCCCCTTATAAATAACGATTTATCGCGATACCCCAATGACGTGGTTAAGCCAAGGAATACATTGCCTATTAGCTGTATTGGTTCCACGGTGGCCAGCACAGCAAATACTACAGCTGTTCCCACGGCCGACCCTAGGTTCAACATGAGGATCCTCAGCCCAGCCGCAATACCCCTTTGAACGGGTTCTACTGAGAGCATTATTGAGGTATTATTAGGAGTATAGAATAACCCCATTCCTGTTCCCCCCATTACCATGGCTATAAGCATGAAGACAAGCGGGAGTGGAGACATAGCTAGGACAAAGGATGCTGTGCCTATTAATGATGATCCAATTGATTGAATAGTATCGCTATTAATGTATTTTATGAGTTTAGGCGAGTAAAAGCTTGAGAGGCCCATGGCTACGGCGTAGGGAGTCATTATTAAGCCAGCCTCCAGAGGCGTATAACCAGCGGGGCCCTGCAGGTAAAGCACCAATAATAGGATTAATGAATATCTAATAATGGAGTTTAGCAATGTTGATGTAATGGCTAGGGAGAACCTCTTGTTGCTGAAAATATTGGGATTAATCATTGGTTCCCTTGCTCTCCCTTCTATTAATATCAGCATTACCAATAAAATTAAGGCCGAAATCGGCATTGATGCATCCTCTCCGAGCCATCCAATTATTGGTCCAAGGGTTAGGTAAGCTATTAGGATAATCATTAACATGGAGAAAATAATTGAGCCCAGCCAATCCATCTTTATGTTGCGGCCACTAACCGAATCGCTGGGCAAGCTCTTCACCGATATTAGGTAACCCAGAATTGCTATTGGTGCATTAAATAAGAAAACTAGTCTCCACGTTAATTGAGTTAATGCTCCCCCCAGTATTGGACCGATTGCAGTGCCCAGACCAACCACGGCAGCATTTATTCCCATTGCTCGCTGAAGCTCAACTCCTTTGAAATTATCCGTTATTATCGCTAAACTATTCGAGAAAAGACAAGCGGCGCCTGCTCCTTGGAGTATTCTAGCCACTAATACTAGCAATGAATTAGGACTTACTCCGGCCAATAAGGAGCCAATGAAGAAGATTAAATAGCCGATACTGTATATATTTTTTCTTCCCCTTACATCGGAGTACTTGCCCAGCACCGGGGAGAGGACTGCCAATGCTATTGAGTATGCCGTTAGCACCCATATCACCAAGAAGAAGCTCATCTTTAAATCAATCATCATTGATGGAAGCGCTATTAAGAGCGATGTTGAATTTAGAACCGATAGGAAGGAACCCAAACTAGTGATCACTAGAACTATATTGCCCCTACTCATATAACGACACCAACCGCGGCTCATTACGGCAATAATCAGCGAAGTAAGTTACTTCCTTAGTTGTTGGAGGAAGCGGCATGGATTTATCATTTGACATATATTTATAAAAATTTCTTTCCTAAACGCCAGAATAAAGGATTAGGTTGAGAAGCTAGCTATTAGAGTGGTTATCTTATCCACGTACTCCCTGAAAATCCTCAATATATCTCTGGACGTCACGACGCCCACTAATTCACCATTATCTATAACGGGCAGTCTCCTTATTCCTTTCTGTGCCATTAGCGTCGCAACTTGATCCGTAGGAGTATTTGGATCAATATATGTAAGCGGCTTGGTCATTATATCCCGCAGCAATACCTTGCTGGGATCAATGCCCTTAGCCACTATTTTGCTCACATAATCCCACTCCGTCACTATTCCGACGGGCTTCCCCTCTTCTCTAATTATTAGGAAACCCACGTGATCCTCCGCCATTATTTTAGCTCCATCCAGAGCCGTTAAGCCCCCATCAATCTGCTTAGTGTACTTCTTCATTATATCCTTGGCATAGAGAACCATATAATCCCAAGATGCTTAGGACATTATTAATGTTTTCCCGGAATAAGCAATGAAGCAAATAAGATTTAGGATTGGTGGGGCCGCCGGGATTTGAACCTTCCCCGGGCAACGTGGCCCGACCGGGACCTCACGGGATCGGGTGGGCAGCTAACTCCACATAGGGATAATGCGAGTTCCTATTAAATTTTATCCCAATGACCCCACGCCTAAAACAAGGATATAAACCCTAAGACTTTGAGGAAATCCTTGCCCCTCAAAACCTTCGGGGGAGGGGATTAGATTTTTTGTTGCCTAAATTGCATGAATGGGCCCTCTTTGTCGAGGCCCAATTAGGGTTTAGGATACATTATCCTTTTTTAGTAGGTATTTCCCCATCATGGATTCTATGAATTGTTTGTATTCATTATTGATTAATGGATCGCTTGATTTACATGCCAATTCATATTGACTATGTAGTGCCACTAATCTTAACAAGGCAGCTCTCGCCTCATTAAATAACTCCAGCGATTCTTCATGGAGCGATGCCTTTCTGGAATTAAGCCTTATTAATTCCTGCCTTATCTTAATCGCATCATTACAGTCCTCCACACTTATTCACCTCATTCATTAATTTCCTATACATGTTCTCTATTGCAGTTAAGTCATTGGCATAGCTCGCTATTAATTCGTTGTATTCATCAATGTCTTTCAACAATTCATCCCTATAATTTAAGAGCTGCCTTACCTCATCTTCGCAACTCATAATCGCTCAGCCTCCATGCTTCTATAAAGCATTTCCCTATCGCTCCTTTGATAATCCTTTAATATGGGTCTTATCGACCTGTATCTTGTTACCATCGATGGATCTATGTCCACGGTAACATAATCCTCATCATAATACTTGGCCTTAATTATGACTTCGCCAAGCGGATCAACGGCGTGGCTTCCGCCGAAGAATCCCAACCCATCATATTGGCCCACCGTGTTTACGTATACTGTATAAACGACGTTTTCCATGGCTCGCGCCCTCATGAATGCCTCGAAGTGATTTTTACTCATATCCGGCGCCGCACTTATGTATACATGTATCTTTGCGCCCCTTAGCATTAGGCTTCGGGAGACTTCAGGATAGAACGCATCGTAACAAATAGCTAGGCCCAGCCTCGTTCCATTTATATCAAACACCGGAGCATCCTCCTCGCCGATCCCAAAGTAACGCGCCTCATCAAATACGCCATAACTCGGCAAGTGCCTCTTACGATATTTAGCTATTAATCCATTTGGTCCAACCACTATTGCGGCATTATATATCACATCGGTAACTTCATCTCGCTCCCCCATTCCAGTTATTACTGTGCATCCGGTTTCTGCGGCAGCGGCCGTGAGCGTTCTAATTATGTTGCCATTTATTGGTTCTGCCATATTAAAGTGAAGATCGCGAGACATGTAGCCCGGCAAATATAGTTCAGGAGTAACCACCACATCCCCATTGCCGCAATTAGCCTTCACATAACTTACCAATCTATCCAGGTTATAATTGACATCGCCTAGCCTACTCTTCGCTTGAAATAAGTGAAACCTCATG
>LOBW01000066.1 GCA_001516585.1 Thermocladium sp. ECH_B | reverse complement strand
AAGAGGGACAAGAAACGTCTTGCCTAAATACAGGCTTCCTACCCATAAGTAATACTCGTTATACAAATATAAATAACTTAACGACGACACTACCGTAGTTCTTTAACATTTATATAAAGTAATTACTAAACGATTTTGAATTCATAATCAAGATGGTAGATTCTAAACATTATAAATATGAGCCATTAAATACAAATTTTCTAATCTTCTCTATTTCATCTCTTTTGATTGTACTTCCTTCAGATACTGCTCTATATATAGGGTTCCTTCTATTAATAATAAGATTGAAACCAGCACTTAATATAACTATTTTACCTGTTATTAAGTAGTTGTAAATTTCTAAAATATTTTGTCCATCAAGTAAATATATTGGAGAAAGTATAACTGCATATTTTTTATCGTAATTCTTAAGTTTCTCATAATTCTTAAGTTTCTCATCAGAAATCGTTATTTTCGCAAGTCTACGTTCGCCACCAAAGTGCACTACCTTTCCATCAATTTTTTTAAAAATTTCCTCTTTTTCACTATTAACGTAAAATACATAATCTATGCGATAAAATTCCTTATATTCCTTATGGAAGATATTGTCAGAGGTCATAACAACGGTGTATATGTTAGGCTCCTTTACACCTTTATCTTGAATATCAGACGCGGGCAAATTTTTTGGTTTTTCAATTAACACTCGTCTGTCTACTTCTAAGTTTAAAATTATCATTTTGTTGATGTAATCTAATAGTTTATCCTTAATTTTTAGACTCTCTTTTAACGGATCATCTGGTAGTTCTTTAATGTTAAACAAATAGAGTGATCGTTCAATCAGAAAAGGTACATATCGATATCCTAGTTCCTCAATCTCTATAATTGGTCCCTTAATATCTTTTATCCCTAAAACCTCATTGGTTGTATAATTATACATCTCTATCCAGTTATCGACGTTGGAAGTTATAGGAACATTAAGATTCCACATTACCATTCCTATAAAAGTGGTAATACGCGGTAGAGGCCCTGATATTCCGTAACTTGTGAATTCGCCGTATGTTCTAAAGAACATAGGTTCAAGTGGAGTAACCCTAACGATCATGAGAACCACCCTAACAATTTTATGAAATCTTCTATCACACTTCTGTCATCGACTCTTATCTTGCTAAATTTAGCTATCGTCTCATAGTCACCTTGTTCCAAACACGAAATATCCTTCTTCTTTTTATTATCCTCCATAATTTTCATAATTAGTTTACTCACTGCATTCTCACTTACTTTAGAGAGACTGGTAAAAAATTCCTTTCTAGCTCCTAAGTCGTAAATAAGTGATCTACTATAGATTCCTTTGCGTATGCCCGAGATTATTTTCTGAGCTACATCTAAAAGAGATCCTACTTCATTTCTTTCTGGACTATCGAGATCTATTATGTATCTAAACGGAATTATGGCTTCTGAAATAATGCCTCTTTCATTATTAACTACAATAAGTGAATCCTTCATTACTTCTAAATCCGCAAATTTGTAGACCAGCACTTCCTTCAAGTATTTTATAGCTCTTTCAAGAATTTCAAGAGAAATTTTTAACGGATATTTAAAGTGGCTTAGGATTATACCAATTGATCGTCCATTGTATTTAAGTGT
Organism: Thermocladium sp. ECH_B; assembly: GCA_001516585.1. Taxonomy (NCBI): domain Archaea; kingdom Thermoproteati; phylum Thermoproteota; class Thermoprotei; order Thermoproteales; family Thermoproteaceae; genus Thermocladium; species Thermocladium sp. ECH_B. The sequence continues at coordinate 8,700 of LOBW01000066.1, read as the reverse complement.
TTTGAATTTAAGTAAGTTTTTCCTAAGTTTTATTGCCAACTCTAAAGCCTTCTCGACTGGGGCTATAGCTAATAAGTCGTCTCCTCCAATATATATAGGGATTGCATGATTCCTAAATATGGACTCTAGATCTTCTATTACTAGTTCATTAATTTCTCTTTCAATTTCTTTAATTTTCTTTATATCTCCACCTTGAGGTAAAAGATCTTTCCATTTTTTCGTATACTCTTTTTGTATATCTTCATCTTTAAACTTGATGAATTCTGGCTCAAGTAGTAATAATTTTCCAAAAGAATCCATATCAGCTTTAATAATAGCATAAGATGTAGGATAGTCTACATACCTTCTCATTATTTCCTTCTCATCAAGTTTAAACAGTGCAAAATTCGGCAGTTTAATTTCATTTACCTTAAAAATTATTTCAAGAAGTTTTTTTATGGGAATACTTCTTTCTTCTTGTACCACCTCTAGTGATTTATTGATCTTGTATTCAAGCCATGCCATATCTGAGGTAGAAGGAAATCCCCCTAATTTTTCCCACATATATACACCATATTTTCTCTTTATCAGGCACCAACCACATAAGTAGTCTTCACTATCTTCGGTAATTGCAGGTAACTTATTACACATCTCACAATATTTATAACCTCTGATATCTTTCACACGAATTTTACCAGAATCTATATCTTTTACTAACTCATCTATATCTAGATAAGCCTCTGGCGTTATAACTTTCAACTTCTTAACTTGCATTTCCTCAGAAAGTTTTTTCAATTTTTTAAATAATATCGTTTGAAAATCTTTGTTTTTAGGATTCTCAAGGCCACTTATTAATTTGCAAACGTCTATTATAGAGCTATATTCTTCTAGTTCGACTACTGAGATGTGAGGCTCTATGGGAGTATGTGAGGTAAACTTATATTTATCTAACAGTTGAATGTAATTTTTTAATTCATTATTTAGTGTTAATTTCCTATAACACTCGTGCAATTTATCTAATATTTCATTTTTAAGTTCATTCTTTTCCTTACATTCTGTTATAAACGTTAGTCTAGCGGGAAATATAGGATATAAATACTGAAGCTCAAGAATAGCGTTAAGTCTTTTACGAGTCTCCTGATCTATTTCATTTTTTCTTATGATATGAAATAAATTGTTTTCTAATGTAGGAGTTATAATACAATTTTCACAAATATTTCCGCATTTAACTCGTTCTTCTAGTTGTCCTATTATATTATTAGCCAAACACCAAGAGAGATACGAAGCTATATAGCTTCCAGCCCACATATCTGAAAGTTTTCTTGAATTAGAGATATACGATTGAACTTGAGAAAAGTCTACTCCAACTATATAGATCATATTTTAATCACCTTTGCAAAACCTCCTCCAGTCGATTCTCTACCCCCAATCTGTAATATCTTACCATCTAGACATGAAATATCTTGAGCAGTGTAGATATAGAAATGAAGTTTACTCCTGCTAGGAAGCATTTCCTCATACCATAATCTGGTCTCATTTTCTTCAATTCTTATTCTGGGCTGTTTAATAATAATACTGTTAATAATATTGATAAATTTCTCATCTGGCATTATTAGTATATGCTCGCTAGAAGATATGTTAAGTGTTGTCTTAATTTCCTTAACTAGTCCTTCCTTATGCGTCTCCACATCAATTATGTTATTCTTAAAAATAAGTCTATTTTTCTCTATATCAGTTATAGGCTCTTCTATTTCATTTAATCCTTTAGGTGCATTATGGAATTCGTAAAATTTCTTAAGCAAGAACTTACTTGTAACGTGGACTATGCCGTATTCTTTATCGTAAGTTGGCACTGTTAAGAGAAACGCATCACTGGTCGTGAGGTTATTTATACCCTTTACTTTAACGTATAAATCATTAATACATTCGATTTTTTCCTCATTTTTACCTTCCTTTACAGCAAGTGCTCCTTTAATTGAAGTTGAATAGATAATCGGAATACCGTAAGCGTTCTTCTGTATAGCTCTGTTTATCTCTCCTTTTCCAAATCCCGTACCTGTTTTTAAGGGAGTAAGCACATATAATAGAAAATGATGAAGAGTGTAATTGCGGACTGTAAGGCTCATTAGCTTTAATTTTCACTGTCAGTTAATAAAGATTAATGAAAAGAGTGATAATAGTATCATTATGGGGCAACGTAGGGGATTGGAAGAAAACGAGGTATCATATAGATATAGATTACAACGAAATAGAGTGTAGCAGCACGGAAAAAGTTAACGTTGATAAGCCTCCTACTAAATCTACTACTGCACTTCTTTATGAAGTTTATAGGAAAATTTGCGGTGAAGAAAACGTTAAGCCAGTTATTATATTGCCTTACTCCTTAATTTTAAATGACGAAAAATTCAGAAAAGAACTCGAAAAAAATAATAGTTCAGAATTGGGCTCTAAAGATCTAGAAAAAAGACTTAAGCAGTGGATTAAGGAGCAAGCAAATAAGGATTACGATCTATTATTAAATAATCTTATTAATAATGCCGAATTCATTTATATAGTAGGTCCTCTTACATATTATAAGACTAGTAACAAATCCTTTAGTATGTTTAAACAGCCTGATGAACAAATAACTGGTACAGAATCGAAGATTCATTTCAGAAATACTGAGGAAATACTTAACGTTATTGAGACAATGATAATAAAAGGGTTATATGAGATCTTAATGAGAAGCAATTCTAATAAATATAATGAGATAGAGATAGTAGTTGATGTTACTCATGGGTTAAATTTCTACATACCTAGTTTTATAAACGGCGTAAAAATTGCTACCTCACTTTTAGTTATGAGTAAGATTATACGAAAAGAGGAAATTAAAAAAATATCCATAAGTATTTATGGGAGTTCTCCCGTTTCTAAAGAACCTATAGTTAACTCGGAAAACGTTTCAGCCAGCATATATAATCTAGGCGATATCATTATAGCTAAGAAGGAAGACAACATAATGGAAAACTTATCCTTCTCTTTACTTCAATCAGAAATAATGAACGAATTATTAACAAGCACGAATTATAAAGCACTAATTAAAAAGTATAGGACAATATCCTATTTTTCTATAGGAGTTATTCCATGGGCTATATATTATTCTAAAAGATCCTCAGATAAGGAGCTTTTTGATAAAAATATAGATGNACAATTTAAAATTAAAAAGGAAAATAATAATAATATTTTTATTTCTTATAAAACAAAAATTTCCGAGAATAATATAAAAAAAGCTTTAATACTCGAAATATTACTCAGTAAAATTTTAAACGAGATTGAAACTGAGGATGAAGGTCAGTGGTTATGTTGTACATTCGATACTCTTAACTTTTTAGCAGAGAATATTCTAGTTACACCCTATACGGATTTACTTAAAGACCAATTAAATATGAGTGAAATAGGCAAATACTTTGAAAAGGTTAATGAAGAAACCTATCAGAATAAAAACGATAGATTGAAAGAAGAAGTCATACTTGATCCTTTTCACTGGGACGAATTTAAGAGAAACTTTATAGCTCATGCTGGCTTATCTAAAGACAATGTAGGTACTGTGAAAATCTATCTAAAAGATAAGAAAGTCTGCTTAAATAAAAAGCTTGAGTAAATTTTCTTTATTTGTAATTAAAACATAATTCTCTCTAACTTCTCTCTCTAACGAGCTTATATTACAAGGGATTAGATTAAACTCTATGTATTTATAAATATAATCCTCAGTTAATATTTCACATATTAAAGCCTTAACTAGATTATACATCTCACTTTTCTCGACATCTTCCCTATAAATCTTATTATAAACGTAAACTATAGTTAATTCTCTCTTATCCTTATACGCATTATAAGCATTTCTACCCACTTCAGATACTCTTGAATTCTCTGCAATAAGAGCTTGCTTTACCGTATCCATGATATTCTTAAGCATTTCTATATCATCTTTAACATTGAAAATTTCCTTCATTTTCTCCGGTTTCCAAAACGCTCTTGTTTTATCTACTACTTTTAAGTCTTCAAATACATAATATTCTCTATAATCCTTAGTAGAATAATCCAAAATAACGAAATACTTCTCGGATTGGTAGGCTTTACTCCCATCTTCATATCTCTTAACTAGTTTAAACCCTAGTTTAGATAGTTTTTTATAAAAAGCCTTCCTATCAATTGGCTCGACTGAAATCATACTCTCACCTAACAACACGGTATATTTAATTTGAAATTATCATCACATGTTATAGTTTGCTGATTACCTTTACATAATTCGAATTCTATGCTTAAATCATTTATGTTACTTATCTTTTGTCTTATTCTTGTTAAAATTTCCTCTTCTATCTTTTCTGAACCATCCCTAAATTTAACTTTTCTAATACGATTTAGTAATTCATTGCCAAGGACTAGTATAAAACGTACTCTGGTAATGTTTTTCTCTATGCATGATTCTGATATCGATAATAAATTAATAATAGTCTCTGCAGCTAGTTGTTTTATAAAGTCTGAATTAGAATCCAAAAGTTCCTTAATATTTGGAGTCCAGTTAATTTTACATTCTATAATTAAACTGATCACTCTTCTCCTAGTTTTATATAAAATAAACCAATCGGCCATAGATCCTTTATTGCAAGACTTAACTGTAAGTTCGTTCATCTTAATACTTTTACTGCTACAAATTCCTTCAACAACGTCTGGACACTCTCCCCATTCAGGATCCCTAGCTAAGGCTAAAAAATTATTATTTTCGTTACAGAGTATATTGTTGTTAGCACTATTGCAGTCTTTATAACAATCAAGTTTGTAAACAACCACGTTTATTACCTCATATTTTGTTTACAACCTCTAATTCCCTAGATAGTAATGGAGCATCTCTTTTAAGATCGCTTATTTTCATTACTTTACCTCCAGCTACATAATATACATTAAATCCTTGTTTGAACGCCTTTACTAATGCAATTGCCGAATGTGTTTCGATTAAGATACTTTTATCTTTTGGAAAATTTTCTATAAAATTAACAATAAAATCTACGTGCAAAGATGCGTCAAAGTCCTCTATTAATCCTACGTCTATTAAATTACTCTTCAATAATTCCATTATGAGGTTAAGTGCAAGGAATCTTTTCTGACCGTAACTTAAATTCTTAAATGGAATCCACTTTTCATTAATCCTTACACTATCGTAATAGAAGTCCTCAAACTCGATCTTTTGTTCTGGATCTGAAACGTAATCCCGTAAAATTTTACGGAAGATTTCTCCCAACTTAGGATCAGTAACTATAGTATCAGCGTTGAAGTACCAGTTATTTAATAATTGAAATAATTGAATATTACATTCAACATTAAATGCAGTTATATGACAATACTTAACATCCTTAAGTATACCTTTATGATATTGTGTACTTGGTATTTCGATTACGTTATTGTTATAGTACAATTCTAACTTTGCATCATCTCCTCTTTTTTCACTATCAGATATTATTTGCTCGCCTTTTAAAAATTTAAGTATAGCATTAATAATCGAACTCTTGCCTCCTCCATTAGGACCGTAAAGTATTATAGGCTTTGATAATTCTATCTCAGCAGACTCTATCCCTAAAAAATCTTTAACGATAATTTTCTCAATCTTTACTGTCATATTACTTATCATATCTTAAAGATTTTTAAGTATTTCATACAATATAATATGTGGACAGTTTATTTTTATTCATATACTCATTAACGCCAGTACACGCTGGTATAGGTAGGCAGATAGATGAGTATGTCGACATACCCGTTCAAAGAGATGAGTTTGATATACCAGTTATATGGTCGTCAAGTATAAGAGGATCTTTAGGAAATAATTTCCCAAATCTCAAAAAACTGCTGGGTATTAAGGGCGATAAATCGTTTTCTGAATCCGAAATTTCAGTCTTAGATGCAAGATTGTTTCTAATCCCAGCTAGGACTTTATATGGCATATGGATATATATAACCTCTCCTCACCTATTCACATACTATTCCATTTATAACGAAATTCTTAATAAAAACTCGCCTATAACAATTAATCCTATTCCATTAGCTACTAATGATAAAACAATTATTTTCGAGAACAATAAGGCTTATATAAATGAGATATTATTTGATAAAGTTAAAGTTGAGGAGAGTCTGAAAAATCTTTTCAATCTCCTACCAGAGGAGTTAATAAAAGACTTACTGAAGACTTCAGTATTTGTTGTTGACGATAATATTGTAAGGGATGTTATTAATAGAAGTCTGATAATCCAGCATAGAATTAAGCTAAAAGAAAATGAAAAAAGTGTTGAAGAAGGTCCTTGGACTGAAGAGTTTGTCCCAATGTTTACAATATTCGTTAGTGGTATAATATGTAAGAGTAGTTGCGAAACAGTTAAGGAAACTATTAACAGTAAGAGTATGATAATTGGTGGAAAGGAAAGTTTAGGTAAAAGTCTGGTGAAATTATATGTTAAATGACGCAATCGTAAGCTTCTCTCATGAAATTATCAAATCTATTCTCTCTTTTAATAACAACGATATAAATAAATCCTTCAGAGAAAGATGTAGAACATTATTAACAAACATATATTATAACGGAATTTATTACACCTTTCTTTATGCATCTGCTAGGTCTAAAGGTTTGACTTTCTCCCTGTTATCACATGTATGTGAAATTTCGTTAGATTCGGTTATAGTTAATAAGGAAGATGTTAAACCAGAAGAGATATCTTATGCATTATACGCAGACTACTTAGTTTGCTTACTCTATAAACTAGAACTAATTCCTCATAATACATTACAGGATAAGGACGAATTACTTAAATTACTAAAGGAAAATGATCTAACGTTTACTAAAATAGCTTATGAGGGGGCTAAGATTATTAAGCTACTAGCAGAGGCAATGATTAAGTGAGGTGAAGTTCTTGATATTATATGTAACAATGGTGACTCCTACACACATAGGTTCTTATGAATCTCATATCTTAGATGAGTTATGGTTCTTAAAACCATCCTCTATTAAAGGAATTGTAAAGTGGTGGGCTAGAGCCATAATAGGTGGTATTCTATTAGATATGGGCATGTTAAACATAGAAATAATAGAAAGATTCCTTTACCAGATAGGATTGGGTTCTAAATTAGGACCTTCGAGGGTAATAATTAGGACATTTACGTTAAAACAACCAGATATTAACAGCAAGGATATAAACGTTTATCACAGGCTAGAACTCCTCAGTATAGGAAGAAGAGAGAACAAAGAAGCAAAAGTAAGAGAATATATGATAGACGGAGAGTTTGAAATAATTCTAATTAACGATAACTCATTAGTTGATAGAATAACAATGCTTTCACTCATGTTAAGCGGTATAGGTAAAGGAAGTAGAAAGGTTTTAGGCAGCATCGATATAACAAGAGTTGTAAACTTTAAGATAACCGAACAAACACTAGGAGACTTCATAGAAAAAACTTACGATGAAATTAAAGAATTTATTCAGAGCAATCTAAAGCCTAAAATAACTAAAACTAAATTAGAATTACCGCCTTTTCCGACTCTTAATAAGAGAACAGCACAAATAGGCATAATAAGGAATTGTGATCCAGTAAAGCTACATAACTTCGTATTAAAGTCTAGAAGAAAAATCAGTGCTGAAGACTCATGGATTTTGGGATTACCCAGAGGTCGAGAGACCGGTTTCATAACAAATGATAACATTAGAAGGGCGTCCTCCGTAATATTCACTTATCATAATAGATTACCATTTAAAGGTATGGAAAAAATAGGAATAATAACTATATTTCAATCTAACGATTTCCCAGATAAGATAATCCATAAAGGTCAAAAACATAAAGAACATGAAATAAAAATTGATAATCGAGCAATAAAAAGGGCTGTAGAGAACATCATAGAAGATTTAAATAATACATTTAGGGTAGAGTGGATATGGCCTTAAACATGACAAGTTTAGCGATTAAAACGCTTATAGAGTTCATCGAATCTGATAGAACAATAGAGGAAGCAAGCAAACATATAACTCTTGAATTATATAAGGAATTTGAATGTAACAAAATTAAGGATTTAATAAATAATGTTACAACTTACGTAAATATCGTTTCTTCTTATTATAATGAGATTCTATCTAAAAAGAAATATGTTAGTAATACATATATAATGACCATTAAGACACCCCTTTTAGTTCACACTCACAATCCATATATGCCCATTAACATTGGGCTTTCTTGGCATCCGATCTTTAACCTACCCTACATTCCCAGTACTACCATTAAAGGAGTCCTAAATAGATATTTATTAGATGAAAAAGACCTAATCATATTAGACTCCTTTCCAGTCTCATGTAAATTTAGACTAATAGTACCCCAGGTTATTACGCCACATTACGTTAACGAATTTTCAGAACATAAAATTAATCCAACTCCTCTAATATTTCCCGCTATAGCTCCAGGGGTCGGATTTAATCTAACAATATTTTCAAAGAAAAAAATTGAAAAAGAAGATATAAATAAAGCTCTCTTCTATGGATTAGGCGCTAAAACCTCTATAGGATACGGGGTTGTAGAAATATAGGTGTATAAAAACATAAATTAATTAAATTTAATGGTTTAACGGTAGTGTCGTCGTTAAGTTATTTATATTTGTATAACGAGTATTACTTATGGGTAGGAAGCCTGTATTTAGGCAAGACGTTTCTTGTC
>LOBW01000065.1 GCA_001516585.1 Thermocladium sp. ECH_B | reverse complement strand
CATGGCTAGCCCTATTATTGCCTCAGATGAGCCCGTGGTGACAACGACGTTCTCCGGCTCCAATTTAATGCCTGAGTACCGCTTATAATCCTCCACTATTGCCTCCCGTAATTCCCGGATGCCTGGAGTGGGCGTATAGGAACTCATGTTAAATGAGTTGGCGAGTAATTGCTCAGTGAATTCCTTAAGCATTGCCTGGGCCGGCGGGAGACCGGGTTGCCCTATATGCATTTCTATCACATCGACGCCGCGTGACTTAAGCTCATCTACGGCGCCCAGTGTTTCCCTTATCCTGGACCCGGGCAAGATGCCGACGCGACTTGAGATCTTCATACGTTCATTGCCGATATTCACTCATTTTTAAGCGTAACCCTAAAGCATTCCCCAAGGCGTGGATAAAGCGTGCTTGGCGGCCTCTCGCCATGATGGTGATAAAACGAACGACAAACCTCGCCCTTTAGGGCGGGGAGGAGGCCAGTTTCATTGATTACCGACTAGGGAGAAGCCGAGGGGAGTCGCCATTGCTCTAGTCATGGCGCTTCTCCTCTCAATCCATATTAGTCCCATTGATTCAGCCCTACTTATCGTCGTGGGGGGCACTCCATTCACTGAAAGTAGGTCGCTAAGGGACGCTAGAGTCGATGCACCGCCTAGTTTCTTCACTAGGAGAGTCAAGGCCTTAATTACATCTTGATCCACACTCATAATTGTCCCCTCATAGATAGATGCTTGGCTATCATGCACATCTATTAATCCATACTCNCGCCTAGTGATTAATTGCATTTTATTATTGAATTGACCCCTGAATTCGCGCATGGATGGCATGCCCACGTTGGGTACGTACACTTCATCGGCTAGGAATAATGCGTCTTCCTTAAACGTATTTGTGAATATGCGTAACTCGCCTTTCCTGTTTAGCCTGAGGAGATTCATTATGTCTGGGTAATTTAAGTAATAATCGCTATAGATCTCCAACGCGACATCCTTGAAGGCAACGGCTAATGCGAATCCAATAATTGTGGAGGCGGGCTCGATCGGGGTCAAGGCATATGATGAGCAGATGCCCGATGCAGTTGCATCGCTGTCCACATTTATCGAGAATCGCAGTGATGCGCATAGTTCCCCGTCGCAATTATTGATGAAGTCCTTGAAGTCCACATCAATCGCAACATGGCGTTGGGGGAAATTAATGGATGAACTTAACCTATAAAGCACCATCTTCTCCAGATCGCTCAGCACGTGGTTAATACCAGTATCAATGCAATTAGGGGCCCTTCTCCAAGTCAATCCCAGCGGCTCCATTAGACGGGGAGAACCCACTATTAGCTTTATCATTATGAGGCCACATAACTCGTGAATTCTCCTTGAGTGGTGTCGACTATTATTGAACTGACTTGATAGCAACCGGCCCCGCCATACATGACGGAGACGGTGTCTCCCGGTTGTATTTGCGTATTACCGATTAAATGAGTCGGTTCCCCATTTATGGATGCGGAGACGGGGGAGCAATCAGTGGCATTGATACCTGACTGCTGGAGTAGGAGCGGCGAGCCGATGATCGATATTGGGCTCACTCCAATGTCCTTGACGTTCACTATAAGCATGTTGCTTCCAGCCGTGTTGGCCGAGACCGCAACAACGCTTGACCCCACGAGTGATTTATTTATGGCCGGCCATAGAACCGCCAATAGAATTACCATTACCGTTATGGATATGGCCACCCACACCACCTGACTTAATCCTTTTCTTGTTTTTCCATTAGTCATGCCTAGCCATGCATCGCTTTAACTTAAATAAGTGACGCATGAAGGGAACCAATGATATATAGCTTTAATAATGGNTGAACCATTAAATCGTCATGAGAAGCAAAGGAATATCATCGCTGGGAACGCTAATCGCATTGATCGGTGTGATAACCCTGATCCTAGCGACAATCCCGTACTTCACTATGCAGTACGAGGCCAATGCCGCGGCTGAAAATTACCAGCAATTGATTAATGTCCTCCAATATAGATGCATGCATCAGGAAGCAGCGAATGAATCCACTATAATGCCTCTCTGCGTGATGGATAATGGCACCATAATAATGATGAGCCAATCACCGCCACAACCAATGAAGAATTAAGGCAGCTGGTTTCCATGGGCTTGGCGAGCGCCTGTGGAGGCCAAGGTCTAGCTCCCATAACTATAAATATTTTTGGAGAATCAAGTAGATGTGGCGGAGGCCAATTTCTGTGGCGTCAGCAGCGGCGATGTCTATGTGGATTCCATGCTAGGATGGCTGGCCAGGTGGCTACGCATGCTGGGCGTCGAGGCTCACTACGATGCATCCTATGACGATGATTTCCTGGCGCGCGTTCCTGGGCTAGTGATTACCCGGGACGAGCAATTATACAGAGCGAGAAGGGGGAGCGCCATACTGCTTATAACTGATGATCACTTGGTTTGGTTAGCCGTGATGAGTAGGGCCCTTGGCATTGATTTAAGGATTGAGTTCGGCAAATCCCTTTGCCCCATATGCGGTGGCCACTTGACCAGGATTGGGAGGAGGGATGTCGAGTCCTTATTGCCGGCGAAAGTTGTGGAGCAGCATGATGAATTCCTTAAATGCATTAATTGTGGGAAGCTTTATTGGGTTGGCAATCATCATAGAAAGATTCAAGATATATTGATCAGAGCCATGGAATTAAGTAAAAGAATCAATTCTATATGCATGGATGGAAGCACAATATTTAAAATTCAATAAATGACGCGGAACGGCATTGATGAGTGAATTCAAGCCATTATCGCTCGAGGATGGAATTGCCGCAGTGCGCTTCGCTAGATCCGTTGTGGAGAGTAGACTAGGCTTAACGCGGAACCTGAATCCATTGACATCCACCATAAACACGTTGAGGCTTGGGGTCTGGGTAACCATAGAGAAGATAATTAATGATGCTGGAGTAATGAGGAGAGTTGTTCGAGGAAGCATGGGTTCCCCAATCCCCATGAATAGGCTACCCATGGATCTGGCCCTAGTCTCCGAGTATGCCGCATTTAATGACCCCAGGTTTAGCCCGTTGACCTCAGCCGAANTGGATCACTGTATTTTCGAGGTGACCCTCGTGGGCAACATGAGGGAAACAAAGCTTAGCGAATTCAATGAATTTGTGCCGGGGCGTCATGGATTGCTCATCAAGATTGGGAGGGGAACCAAGGTAATATTGCCCCAAACACTTGTTGAGGCAGCAATACAGAGGCGAAATGGCGAGCCATTTAAGAATAGAGATGAATTACATGGCTTTATTTGCACGCTGATAGGCGATAAATGTGGAGAGAAATGTGAGGCATGCAATGGATCCGCCTATATTTACGATACGCAGATATTTTATGAGCTGGAGCCGGGAGGACGGGTCGTGGAGCGCATGATATATAGAAACAAGTTGTTCACCTATATTAACCAAAAGAGTTAAAAAGCCATTATTAGGTTATGGAAACGTGAGATAATGTATATTAAGTTCTACACGATATCGGAGAGATTCGATGAGTATGAGAAGTCATTGAAGTCGCTGGTTGAGAACCTACGGAACCAATTAAGCAAAATGGGGGAGAACCCCGATAAGGTTAAGCTAACAATAGTTAAGGTCAAGCCTGAAACCGCTGCTGAAACCGCGAAGTACGTGGGCGAAAAGGAGGAGAGGAAGATCCCGCCTCAACTACGGTACTTAATATCGGCGCTGAGGCAGGATGGGATAATGATGCTTCCGGCCATGGTGATAAATAACAAGAAGATTTTCGAAGGGGAACCAATGCCCATGGATCAGATAACCACCATCATACTGAACGAGGCCAGGACCGAGTTCAGCATAGAGCTGCAGCCGCAAAAGGCGGCTCAACAATCGCCACAGCCTCAGCAGCAATTACCACCGCCGCCTCCACCACCAACTCAACCACAACAACAGCTCCCCGTGTCGCCTCCGCCGCCCCAGCCACAATTACCACCGCCGCCTCAATTGCCGTTATTGCCGCTGCCTCCCGTGTCGCCTCCGCCGCCCCAGCCACAATTACCACCGCCCCCAACTCAGCCGCAGCAACCATTGCTTGATTTAATGGGTCAACAGAGTTCTAGGCAGTCGGCGGTGGAGGGGGCTCTTCGTGGAGTAACGGTTACTGGCTTTAAGCTTGTTATGGGGAGGCCGGATAATTGTAATGACTGTATATATTATGGATCAACTAGGGGCAGGTGCTTATTGTTTGGATTTAAGGTTGGTGATCCAACTCATCCGCCATGTAAATCNCCAGGCCTTAATTGAGGCGCCACCGTNATGTTTGAAGTGGAAATAAAGTACAGGGTTTCTCTCCTCGATGACTTAAGAAAAATAGTATCACTGATGGCTAAGCCTATTGGTATAAGCGTTGAGGAGGATCATTACTTTAACCANCCATGCCGCGACTTCGCTCAGTCAGATGAGGCAATACGCATCAGGATCCACGGTGATGGGGAGGTTATTATGACTTATAAGGGTCGAAGGATTGGGTCTGTGGGTAAGTCTAGAATGGAGATTAACCTAAAGGTGGATGATTACGATAATGCGGCTTTAATGATGGCTAGCCTAGGATTCAAGGAGGTCGCCGTAATAAGGAAGCGCAGGGAATTATTCACAGTGGATAAATACACGATTTACTTGGATAATGCAGATAACCTAGGCAAGTTCGTGGAGGTGGAGACCATGGTCAGCGATGAATCATTAATAGATGAGGCTGCCCAAGATATCCTTAAGTTCGCCCAGGAAAAACTCGGCCTTAAACCGGAGCAAATAGAGCGGCGCACGTACTTGGAATTAGCCATGCAGGCCCCCTCCCAATAATAGAGGGCCTTCATTAATTGAGCTAGTTGGGGGGTATTTGCTTAATCCCTATGCATTGCATTTTATTGCATTATTAATCTATGGAGCCTCACGCTGCATTTGGTGCAAGTGATCACCTCCTCGATTACTTGTCCATCCTCTGCAGTGAATGAGTGCCTAAACACTAGTTTCATGGGTTCACCGCATGAGGGACATGGACCATCACTTATGGTTGAGTTACTTATCTTGTCGTAATTAACGGTAAGCAGAGTGCCTAGCACGAAATTGAGTTGGCCATCCATGTCCCCCGTATATACTGGGTATACTCTGGCCCTCAATCCTTTGCCCAATAGATTTGCTTTCTCTATTGCCGCATTTAATTCATCGGCCAAGTAGTATGGTCTCTCCGAGATAATTATAACGGAATCCACCTTATCCAGCATGAATTCCTTCACTGCATCATCTATGGTTAACCATGACCAATAATCCTTAATTGGGACAGCTATCATTACGATCATATTGGCGAGACCCATCAATGCGCTTCTCTCATTGAGCTCAATCAGCTTGAAGCCGCGCCTCTCCATTAACTCCACTGCACGCCTTAACTCGCCTGCTTGATCCGGCATTACTCAGACTCGGGGGCAGGGTATTTTTAAGTGATGTGACAAGATCGCTTAGTTTTTTAAAGAGGCATTGGATCTCATCCAGTGGTGGATCTAAGGGAGTACATGGATGAGTTACGCAAGAGAAATGAGTTAGTGGAGGTGGATGAACCGATTAGCCTTGATCTCGAATTACCGGCAATAGCTAGGAAACTGATGTATAGGGGGGGACCGGCAGTAATATTTAGGAGAATTAAGGAAAATAGTCTCCCAGCCGTGGTGAATCTATTCGGCACGTGGGAGCGTGTTCAGGTAGCTATGGGGAATGCATCCATTAATTCGCTGGAGAAGAACATTTCATTAATGCTTAAGCCTAGATTCGCCTCGCTCAGCAATGCGATTAAGTCATTAAGCGAGGTGGCGGAGATGGGTAAATTTCTNCCCCGCGTAACGAATAAGTCGCCCGTGCATGAAGTGGAGTGGAAACGCATTGACTTAAGGAGGATACCGGCCATTAGGCAATGGATTGGGGAACCGGCGTTCTTCTATACAATGGGCATAACATTCATTGAGAGGGATGGAGTCGTGAATTTCGGGTACTATAGAATACAGGTATTAAGTGAGGACAAGATTATAATGCATTGGATGCCGAATAGAAGGAGCGCAGAGTACTCTAGGCACACCAATGAGGTTGCGATAGTTTTCGGGCCCGATCCACTCCTCATGTTGATGGCGGCCACCCCGATTCCGCATCCCCTGGATAAGGTGCTGGTCACGGGCATGCTGAGCGGGAGAGGCATTGAGTTAAGTGAGGGGCGAACCATAAGCACTCATTACCCAGCTCGAGCAGAGGTAGTGATTGAGGCGGAGTTAACGGGCGAGTACGTCGAGGAGGGGCCATTTGGGGATCACGTGGGCGTGTATAGCATTCGTAAGCCTTATCCCGTGGCTAAGGTAAAGGCGATATACTCCAGGAGCGATGCGGTGGTTCCAGTGACTGTGACGGGGAAGCCCGTGTTGGAGGATGGCAATATGATTCTCTTCGCCAATCAAGTGATAATTCCCATGCTTAAGCTCATGATGCCGGAATTAATTGATATCTACATGCCGCCGAGCGGGCTTGGCTATGTTTACATTGTGTCCATTAGGAAAACAACGCCGGGGCAGGCGAGGAAGGTGATGACCATGTTATGGTCATTATCGCCGCTTTACGGCAAACTAATAATAGTGGTTGATGATGATGTGGATGTCAGGAACATGAATCAAGTAATGTACGCAATATCGGCCCACATGAATCCAGCAAGGGATCTATTGATAATAAGCGATTATCCAACGGAGGAATTGGACCCATCAACCCCAATCCCGAACCTGGGCAGCAAGGTTGGAATAGATGCCACCAGGAAACTGCCTGAGGAGTATGGTGGGCAAAAATACCCTGAGGACGCTGCATCTAATCCAGTTATAGAGGAGAACGCGGAGAAAATGGTCAATGAGTTGCTGAGGAGGTGGAGGCAATGATTAAGTGCAAGGTTCAATTAAGCAGCGATAGGTACGCCAGGGGCGAAATGATATTCATAATAATCAGTAATGTAGGCGATGACTCGATAAAGGTGAGTAAGTGCATTATAGAATCGATGGGGGTATCCATAGAGAAGTACGTGAATCAATTACTGAGGCCTGGTGAATCAACCACGGTGATTTGGGATCAATACCGCAATGGGGACCCAGCGGATCCAGGCGAGTATAGGGTGACCTGTATTGCCGGCGACGCCAATTGCTCATCGTCATTCACGGTAATGCCCTAATAAGGCCCCCAACGCACTCTATAGGTTCTCCTATACACTAGTCGCCTGCTCCAGTAGAAGCCCAGAGCCAAGCCAACCACAAAGCCCAGGAGGTGGCCGAGGTAGGCTATGCCGTAGCCCGCGGCGAGGGGACTTAATAGGAATATTATCGATATTATGTTTATTGGGTTGGATAATATGGCCCACCTATATGGACTGGCAATCATGAACCCAACTATTCCAAAGAGGGCGCCGCTTGCGCCAGCTATTGCCGTGAGGGGTGGGTAAATATAGACGGATAATGCAGCAACTATGCCGCTCACGGCGTAGACCTCCCAGAATAGCCTAGCGCCGAACCTAGACTCAAAGAAGGGGCCGAGGAACCATAGGGTCAACATATTGAAGAAGTAGTCCAGGAACGTGGGGTCATAAAACATGGACATGAAGACTCCAAGGACATTAGGCACAAGGGGATTATTGGTCACTAGGAACCATGGACGATACACAGCAAATAGGGAAGTGAATAGGTTACTTATTGATGGACTCACCAGCGCCGGTATCGATATGACGCTGTTTATTATGAATAATTGAACAGTGGTGCTCCAGCGATTCATGAATGACCGTGAACCAATCATTACCGCCAGCCTAATAACGGACTTAATAAGCCTAGTGCCGAAGATGAATATTCGAGGAGGATAGGCGCGGAAAACTCAATAACCGCTAAACAATTGCTTACCTCATGTGGAGATTACCGGATTCAGAATACGCTAAAAGGCTTGAGGCGCTACGGCAAAAACTGGTGAGCGAGGGAATTGATGCCCTCTACCTAACTAGTGCGCCAAACATATTCTACCTAACTGGGTACTTCATGATCCAGACTGAGCGACCCCTCGCCGTGCTTATCTCGGCCAAGTCAAGCGATGTGGTATTCATGGGACCAATGGTGGAGAAGGGGCACGTGGAGTTCAGGAGCAGGGTATTCACGGAGGAGAATTACTACTTTGATTACCCCGGCGATGTGGAGCCCATGATGATGTTCAGAGACACCATAATCAGCGTTGCTAAGAGAAGCGGATTAAAGGTGATTGGAATGGATAACCCCGCGGGCGCATCATCGTTCTGGGGATACAGCGGCAGCGACTTATCGGCTCTCTTGAAGAAGGAGGGATTGAGCATTAAGCAAGTCAAGGGAATAATTGAGGAGATGCGGATCATAAAGACAAGCCTAGAGATCGAGCTAATCAGGGAAAGCGGGAAATGGGCTGCTCGAGCCCATGAAATACTGATGAGCAAAATAAGGCCCGGCGCATATGATTGGGAAATATCGCTGGAGGCAAGCCTAGAGGCTAGCAGGGAAATGAAGCGGGAAATGGGGCCCGAATACATGCCTCTAACGGATAGCGTGCCGAACTTCATAGGATTCAGGGGTCAAGTAGGGGAATACTCGGCGTATCCACACGCATTAGCCGCTCCACGACCTATACGGGAAAACGACGTATTGGGAAGCGGGGCGGGGCCGGATGTAGGGGGCTATCACTCGGAGCTGGAGAGAACAATAATAGTGGGCAATCCACCTGAGGCTGAGAATAGATTTAACGCGATGATGAAGTTAAGGGAAGCAGCGCTCTCAGTAATGGGGCCCGGCGTCAAGGTTAAGGAAGTGGATGAAGCAGTGAGGCGGAAAGCCAAGGAGCTTGGAGTAACGGATCACTTGAGGCACCATGTTGGCCATGGCCTAGGCATAGAGGGGCATGAGCCTCCATTCCTCGATATAGGATACAATGCCGAGCTTAAGCCCGGCATGATTGTTTCATGCGAGCCAGGAATATATTACCCAGGCAATGGCGGCTATAGGCACTCCGATACTGTTCTCATCACGGCGAACGGCATAGAACTATTAACTAAGTTCCCCGATGGATTTGAGGAATTGAGGGTTTCGAGGAGGTAATTGAATTATTTTTGTTGATTGCGTGTCTAATTAGTGGTAACGCATATATAAACATTACCTCCAAGAATTATCACACGGCCTCGGTTCCAACAACATCCATCTCTATCTCATTTATGCCGCACTTAGCCACATCATTTAGATTAGCGGCAACGCATATTAATTGCCTCATGGTTAATGGACCTAATCTACTTATCTTGTCTATGGCATCCATTGACAGGGAGAGCGCGTTAGCTATGTCTTGAATATCATCAGGCCCAACGTAGTCCGGCAACATTATGGTGGCTAGCCTCATTACTTCAAAGAGCGGCATATCGACCTTAGCTATTAAGTCAACGACGTCGGGCAGCATTGTTACCACTAGGTGAGTTGAATCCAGCAGCCTCATGTTATTCCTAAAGCCATGCATTGCCTCAATGAATTTGAATGCCCGTGGATCATCCTGTGAAAGCAATCCCTCATCTACCTCCATTATGATTCTTCCCCCCAGTCTACTCACGGCCTCATTCAGCAATCCAAGGAATGTTATTGGATGGATGCGGGCCAGCTCTATAAGGTCCTGAGGACCCAGTTTGGAGAATGCCTTCAGGTTCCCCTTCTCTCGCCTAAGCGTTTCCTGTATTGACCTTATCTTCTCCATGTTATCCATTATGAGCGAGGCCACCATCGCCGATAAATCCCGATCGCTGGAGCCAGCCATATCGGTATAGAAACAATTCTGAAGCTCGCCACACATGCTGAGGAGGAGCGTTGTCTTGCCTGAACCAGCTCTGCCTATAATTGTTATTAATTGGTTCCCATTCCTTATATGGCGAAGAACCTCCTCCTTAGCCCTGAGCCAGGATGGGCCTAGGAGCCTCACTGAATTGAATTTGCCGGTCACGAGCGCCCTCTGCATCTAGTTCACCTTCTTAATTAATCCATAATAGGATGAACCCACCTTGATCCTATGGGAGCCGCCGTACGCCAATATATACGACTTGGAGCCAAGCACTGCCTTAATCACCATTTCCTCGGCATCATTGCCATCAATGCCTAACTTAGTCGATATTGCCTTTATCACTGACCCTATATCTGCATACCCAGTTAATGGATTGGCGGATTGCCTTATTGCCTCATCCATTACCTTCACGAATGCTTCGCGGGATGGAGGCATGAGCAGTGCACGCGCCTTTCCCACGGCATCCACATCCATCAACGCGACCCTATAACCAGAGCCATGCTTCTGTATCGCTAACTTGCCTTTCTCGCTGAGCCCCTTTATTAATGCATCCGGATCATTAATCCACTTACTTAATATATCGATGTATTGCCTATATGGAGCGTATACTGCTCCTCCCTCGCCTCTATCTCCAATCAATACGCCCACGAGAAAGACTAAACCGACCTCATCCATTGACACATTAATGTGAAGCCTCAATAAAAAGCAATTGATTAGGAAACTCCGCGGGATTCAGGGCTTA
>LOBW01000064.1 GCA_001516585.1 Thermocladium sp. ECH_B | reverse complement strand
CTCAAGTCGAGGGCTAGTTGCCTCAACTCCGTGAGGGTTAATCCCTTCTCATCCTCATGGTAGAAGTACGTGTCTGCCCATCGTAGGGTATTGTAGACCTCACAAGCCAACTCCAATTGGGCCTTTAACGCCCTCAGCGTTCGTCGATCGGTGTATGCTCTGAACCTAAACCCCACGATGGGCATCAGAAAAACAAAAACGTCAAATATTTAAAGTTATTCCCCCCTCATCCCCGCCATAAATTGCGAGGCTTTCCCCATGTGTATGATTGGGGGATTTATAAATGCTTTGCAGGTAAAGGAATGGATTTTATTACACTCTGCGGCCGCGCCTACCGCCTGGCGGCCTTATTGTATCGTGCGGTATTGGAGTTGTATCCTCTATCCTGCCTATCATTAAACCAGCCCTAGCAAGCGCCCTAATGGCGGCAACAGCTCCTGGACCAGGCGTTTTAGGTCCATAACCGCCCGGCGCCCTTACCTGTATATGGACAGCCGTAACTCCGCGCTGAATGGCAACTTGTGCGGCCTTATATGCAGCCTGCATTGCTGCATAGGGGCTCGGTTTATCCCTGTCGGTCTTTACTACTTGCCCACCGCTAACCCTAACAACTGTCTCTGCCCCGGTTAAGTCAGTGATTATGATTATTGTATTATTGTAACTAGCATATATGTGGGCTACTCCCCAATGCATCTTTCTAGGTACTTGCACTTGGCTCAATTCCTGCGGCTGCTGAACCTCGCTTTGCATTGCTGCTTGCTCCATGGTTTGCTCTTGTCTTTCCTCACTCATTTCTGTTCACCCTTATTGCCCTCAGTCTTTTTAAGTTTATCATATGACTCGCGCCAGGCAGACCAAGTCTTAGGATCAATACCCCTCCATAGATCCTCAAGGGTAGTATAGGGCGAGCCGGGGATCATGTGGAAATATGCCCCTTTTACGATATACTTGGTTCTCTTCTCGTATGCTGGAGGCGTGCCAAGATAGACCTTCACTAGACTTAATGCCTTCTTGCCCTTTTCCTTGTCATATGGCAACATTCCCCTTATTGCCCGCCTAAGAATTCTATCCGGCCTTCTAGGAGTCTTTGGGCCAGTTCTTTCTGGATTATAATGAGTCCTGACCTCCGTTAATTTCTTTTTGTACTGCTCAAGAATTGTATTATAATCACCGGTCACTATTGTTCTCTCCGCATTAATTACAATGACCCGC
This sequence comes from Thermocladium sp. ECH_B, assembly GCA_001516585.1. Lineage (NCBI taxonomy): Archaea > Thermoproteati > Thermoproteota > Thermoprotei > Thermoproteales > Thermoproteaceae > Thermocladium > Thermocladium sp. ECH_B. The sequence goes on along the minus strand of LOBW01000064.1, from coordinate 9,777 downwards.
TTACCCTTTAACGCCAACGAAGCAATAGTGCTGGCTAACCTACCCATTACGTGATTAGTGGCATCTATCACTATTTCATTTTCTTGCGGAGTAACCCCCTTTGAGATAACTTGCATCGACATCTATCATTCACCTCAAGTTATTATCTTGGCCCCAGTGCCTTTTGGATTCTTCTTAACTAGCTCTGAGATGTTTATGGCATCACCGCCCACCATCTTTATCTTGCTTGCCGCATCCTTTGAAAACTTAAATGCAGCAATGGTGACCCGCTTCCGTAACTCGCCGCTACCCAATACCTTGCCGGGAACAATCACCACATCATTATCTGCGGCATACCTGTCTATTTTACTTAAATTAACCGATACCCTGCTCCTCCTTGGCTTCTCCAATATATCGGCAACATATCTCCATATGGCGGCACCGGTCTGAGCAGATGCCTTTCTAAGAAACCTAATAAGCAGCCGTAGCTCCACATTGCTTGGACCTGTTGGATTAGGCACGAAAACAGCCACCGATTTGGGTTTTATAAATTTGATGACAAAGAAGTAGATGCCTATGTTCAATCCCAATTTAATGGGAACTAATACTTGGGAATATTTTTCGTTTTGTTCTTATATCCTATAATTACGAAAAATTAATTAATCCTTTGCCCAGTTATTTGGCTGATATATGAGGATAATTACTATATTAGCCATCATAATACTATTGGGCATTAGTTCCGTGGTTTTTGGACTAGAACTAAATAATNAGGAATTAGTAAGTGTCGCGGCTGGCGGCAATTATGTAGTGGCAGTTGGTTATACACAATCAGGTTCTGGAGTGATAAACGTATTTACCGTTAATGATGGTCAATTAACCTTGTTAAAAAGCATTACCCTACAAAGCGAATTATATGGGGTTGCATATGGAAATAATCAATTCATGATAGTGGGAACAAGCAGTAATGGAAAGCCATTTATAGGAATCTTCAATCCATCGACAGGCAGCATAGCTGACCTCAGCGGATCATTGGGAATTAGCCAAGGATCATTATATGGGGTTGCATATGGAAATAATCAATTCATGATAGTGGGAACAAGCAGTGGAACGGCATTTGCTGCAATATATAATGGATCATTTCATCAAATTAAGTTACCAAGTGATTACACATCATTATACTCGGCAGCTTATGGTGGCGGCGAATTCATGATAGGCGGATCAACAAGTAATGCGGGAGCCCTAGGCGCATACTATGATGGAACATTTAGAGATTATTCATCTATGCTGCCGAGCAACATGTTTGCCGTAACTGCGGTAGCTTATGGTGGCGGCGAATTCATGATAGGCGGCTATATATCCTCAGGGAATTATACGTATGGCGAGCTTGGGGAAGTAACGAATAATAGCTTTGTCATAATTAATGCGTTTAATTCACAATTTGCATCGATAAATGGACTCTCCTATGGCTATGATGAGTTCCTCATAGAGGGGGGCCTAACTAATGGATATGGGGGAATAGGGTATTATGGAGCCGGAGAGGGAGGTATAGCGTTAGAGGTTAGCAGCACTGAGCCTCTTTTTCCAATGGTAATATATGGAGCAACACCCATTGGTGCAGGGTTATTTGCCTATGTAGGCAATGATGGGCTTAACAGCGTAATAGGAATAGTTAAACCGCCATCTATTTATAACGTAACCATAATAATTAACTCATCTACGACCCCTACAGTAACCCTCAACGGCATCACGATTAAGTCCAACGTAGCGGAGTTCCATTTATTTCCAGGGACCTATCAATTAGAGACGGAGGCGCCTGGGTACTATAACTTATCTCAATCTCTCTACGTTAACAATAACTTGAATTATACAATTAACCTGCAGAGGATTAAGTATTGCCGCTTATCGATTAATGCTACTATAAATGGAACTAGTATTCCGGCTAACATAACTATCAATATGGAAAGCCAGCCCCCAAATCAAGATAGGTATTCCTTCTCTATTAATGGTACTGCAACGCTATTGGTGATTTGCAACTCATATAATTACGGCATAAGTGGGAAGTACTTGGGGCCCCTAAGCGGCTCAATTAACCTAGCGAGTAATAAGTCATTGAATATATCATTGATGCCGGTGGTGGCTCTGAGGATCATGGTCCCAAGAGTGGAGGGACAATATCTAATATACTTGAGGGGCGCGCTTAACGAGAACTTGACCCTAGTTAATGGTTCTAGCCTATTGATTTATATACATAGGATAGGAAATGAGACTTATCAAGCATATAGGCGCATAGATGGTGTCCTCCAATTCCTTGGCTCAACTAGCCTAGAGATGCTTCCAGGACAGTTTGAGATAAATGTGACGTGGCTGACGCCAATCATAAACTACTTTAACGTAACGTCAATTGGTCTCGGTAATAGCGACTTATTAATAAGGTATGGATTATCTCGGTATGGAAATGTATCCATAATGCTTAATGGAACCAATATATTGACAGCAAGTGGGATTAATGGCAATGAATCGATATATTTCAATAAAAGCGGTAACTATGATATATGCATTTATTCATGGGTGACCTTCAACGGAGAGGAAAAGCCAACATATGGTCCGCTTTGCATCGTAAAGCATGTAGAGGTTTACTATAGGTTATCGATCATAGATGAATCAGGCCTTTTAACTAACATTAGCGGCTATTACAGGCCAAACTCCACAATCCCATTAAATATAATGAGCACAGTGAATCTCCATAATGATACTAGGTTGGTTTATAATGGATCAATAATAAATGGCAAGGCAATTCAATCCAATAATTTCAATATTACCCTTAACTCCACAATAACCACCGCTCAGATAAGGTGGATTAAGGAGTACCTGGTTAACATAAAAATCTATGGCGGTAAAAGGATGATTAATTCAACAATTAATTGGAGAATTAAGGGAACGCTTTTGACTTTTCCTCCATTAATCACGTTTATGAACCGCACTAGATTGGTTCTGATTAACCAATCAAGTATATTGGTGGATGAGCCGATTAATGCATCAATTCTATATAGGTTGGAGTACCTGGTTAACATAACTTGGAAATCACCGTTAGGAACAATCAATACAACCACTTCATGGCTAGATAATGGAACTATATTATCATTAAGGCCCATAATGCTTACTTACACTAACGGGACAAGGCTTATATTCAATGAGTCTAATAATATAGTAGCAAATGAGCCTCTCAACATAACCATTGGTTTAAGGCTTCAATATTACTTGATCAACGCCACATACATAGATGGAAATGTATGGATCCATAATGGAACATGGATCGATAATGGATCGATGATAATAAATGAACCGCAGAACATCATATATCAAGGTAATCACACAAGGCTAGTGCTGATATCTACTAATGCATCTAAATTAGATATCTATAAGCCATTCAATATAATGAATAATTATGAGAGACAATGGTTAATAAACGCCACGATTGTGGATCTGAACGGAACAAAAATAGGCGAATTAATAGAATGGATAAGTGCAACTACCCCCATAATTAATTCGACGAAAATAGGAAACAACACCATACAAATTAAGAGACTTAAAATAGGGGGACCAGGTCAATACAATATTACTGCCCTCATAATCGAGAAGAAGCTNAGAATCAACGATGCACTTGGATTACCGCTGCCCCTAGCAAGAGTGGAAATTTACTGCAATGGATACGCCACAATCAATGAGACAAATTATCTTGGATACATGTATGCGATGATCCCCTNGGGCGAGAAGTGCACAATAATGAGACCAATGCTTGGGGACTTCAGCATATCACTAATCACAGCCACCATAATAATAGCCGCAGTCATGATTATAATCAGGAGGAGAATCCACGGCTGAGGATTTAGCCGCGAATTGCTCAACATGTTTATAAAGACAAAGCCAAGCCTATTATCATGAGTAATGAGATAGATATTGAATCAATTGAGGGGCAGATTAGGCAAGTCCAGCGAAGCGTAGCGGCCCTTAGTGATGCATTGGCTAATATAAGTAAATCCATGGAGGAAACCAAGTCCACGGTTAAGTCGCTTGAAGCCACTATTCAAGCTGGTTCAAAGGTATCGATAACTGACCTCCTTCGTGAGCTTGCATATATAGAGACTGGATTACTCGCATATAGGGATCACATATCCAGGGCAAGTAATCAATTAAGTGAATTAGTGGCCCAATTATCCAATACCGCTAATGAATTTAATGAAATAAAGGTAATGATGTTCAGCTCATTAGATGAGATGAAGAATAGCATTGCATCCTATGAAAAAACCATACGAGACACATTATTATTGGTTCAAGAGACTCAATTAGAGCTCTCCAATAAATTAAGCAGGATAGAGGACTCGCTGGGATTGNTGAGNAGCTATATAATGGAGCATCAGAATCAACAAAAATAATATATACCTGCTAGTAACTACTTAAGTCATGTCTTTATTGGGCGGCGGAGGAAAGAAATCGGAGCAAGCCATAAATAACATATTGCAAAGGCTGGAAATGATAGATAAATCGCTTAGTCAGCAAAACCAAACAATAAGCGTTGAGCTAGGCAATATAAGGAAGATAATACAAGGATTAGCAATTGATCTAGACAGGATAAATAAATCAATACAGGATTCAATGAAACTAGTCAGGGACGCCATAACAGAGGAGACCAATAGATTAAATGAGCTAAATCAATTATATAAGNAATTCGCCACCACTTCTGATTCACTGTCCAGCTCATTAATGCAGACGCTTAATAAATCCGATGAATTGATCAATTCAATAGGCAAATATGTTAATGAGGTTCAGTCGCAGTTAGATAAGGTCAAGGACACGTTGAGCAGCATAAATCCAACCCTTAATAGCATTGATATGAAATTGACCGATGGAGTAGATAAGTCGACAAAGATAATAAATGATTTATCCAGAGTAGATGCGTTATTAACTGAGCTTCAATCTCTTCACAAGCAATTAATGGAGAAGCATGCTGAGCTAGATAATAAATTGATAAATATATCAGCTAAGGAGGCTCAATTAACTGCTCAGGAAGAAGCCATAAAGAACGAGAAGGCCGAGATAGAGAGGCAACGCCAAGAAATAGAGAGGCAACGCCAACAGTATGAGCAGGTCAGCAAACTATACGTGGATTTAAGCAACTTAAGCTCAACATTGAATACCTCAGTGCAGGACTTGACCCAGCGGCTACAGGATTATGGCAATAAACTAGTTGAGCTTAATGAGCGTGAAAAGCAATTAAGGGAGGAGGAGCTTAATCTTAAGTCCCTTGAGAGGAAACTGGAGCTGGAGGCAGCCAGGATAGAAACCGAAAACATGAGGCTAAAGGACCTAAATAAGCGGGAGGAAGAGTATAAGCAACGCGTGGAGGAACTCGCCAAGAGGGAAGAGGAATTAAGAAGAAGGGAGGAGTACATAAACTCAACGCTGCAGGAACTGGAGAGAAGGGATAAGGAGCTAAAGGAAGCCGAGGAGAAGTTAAGCCGACAAAATGAGGAGATAACTAAGAAGGAGGAATACCTAAAGAAACTTGATGAGGAACTAACAATGAAGCGGAGAGAGCTGGAGGAGAAGCTGGAGCCACTCTTCACCAGATTAGTGGAAGAGGAGCGGAAACTCATTGATTGGGAAAAGAGACTAATGGAAAAGGAACGCGAATTAATGAATTACCAAAGAGCACTAGTTGTTAGGGAGGGAGCATTAATAGAGCTTCGGGAGAAGCTGGAGGAGGAGAAAGAGAAACTAAAGGATTGCAAACCATCACAGAGCAGTTAAGGCAAGGATTTATATAACTCCAAAAAAACTTCCCCTAATGAGGGATGAATCGGATATAGTTGATTTCTACATTGATGAATTAACAGATCACGAGATATACAAGGCATTAGCATCAATGGAAAAGAATAAGGAGATAAAGGCGGCACTCAATGAAATAGCCGAGACCGAGCTACGACACGCGGAGTACTGGAGAAATAAGGCAAAGGAGCTAAATATAGAATTGCATCCCAGGGTGTCTCGCTTCAAGGTATTCACATATAAATTGTTGAGGAGATTAATGGGCCTGGGCATCGTGCTTAAGCTAAGGGAGAAGGATGAAGAGAAAGCAGTTAATAAATACATTGAGGCCAGATTGAAGAGCAATGATTCAACCATGGATTCCATATTAATGGATGAGGTCGTGCATGAAGATTACTTCATTGAAGCAGCGACTGGCTTCAGCAAAAAACTCAGCAATATAAGGGACTTAATATACGGCATGAGCGATGGATTGGTTGAGGTCCTCTCAGCAATAGCTGGATTAGTGCCAGTGATACCTAATCCATTATTAATAGGCATGGCGGGGGCCATAGTTGGCGTCGCCGGCACATTATCCATGTCCATTGGAGCATATCTAGGCACTAAGGCTGAAGAAGACGCAAATAAGCACAAGATAGAGAACGCTAGGCTTGGCCTATCATTGCTATCCATAGGCGCCCTTAAGGATAGGGCAGTGGAGATGCTTGTGAAGAGCGGCATCCCAGAAGATGAGGCGGCTACCATAGCAAGCAGTTTACCGAATAATAAGGAGGCCATTTATAATATTCTCTCCATGAAGGAGAAGGAAAACATCAATGCAACTAATTCAGCTATCTATACTGGTCTATCATACTTGCTTGGCGCATTCATAGTAACAATTCCGTTCCCAACTATTGGTCTCATCGCTGGTCGATACATGGCACTTATAACTGCAATAATATTAATGATAGCGGCACAATCCATATCCGGATTAATTACATCATTGACAGGCAATACCGGCATAATCAGCAGCATGGCAAGGAACGCTGGCTTAAGTCTAGCCGCAACTGCGGGAACATTCTTAATAGGAACAGCCCTACATGTATTGGCACATATATCGGTAATCTAATCCCTTCACAACATGATGAGCAGAAAGCACCCTAAAGGAAATATTTTATGGCTCTATCAATGATAAAGCGGACGACAAACCTCGCCCTTCAGNACGGGGAGGAGGTCAGTATGGGCTTTTCATCTCTTGAAGCATCTTTAGGGATCCCTACGGCGTTAAGCATTATAGTTACTTCAATATTCCATCCTTTTCCAGCATATTGATTACACGACTAAAAGGAAGCACCAGTAATTTACCGTCACGGCGTGGCTTGCCTTTTCTGGTAATGATTATCACATTGCGATAACGAGAATACGGCTTGACCGGTAATTTAGGTACTCGATCCATTACCTTAACTAGATGCCTATTAAACCCTATTATTTCTAGATCATAAAGCTGCATGCCTATTCGTGGGCCCGGAACAACCAAGTACTTCCTGCTCCTGTAAAATCTCCAAATATTATATAAAACCTCGCTGCGCACATTGAATCTAACTCCACGAATCCTATGACCTTCTCGCAGTAAACCAAGGAATTTAGAGCCAAGCAGCATCTCGTAATACGGTGGATCATTAAGCAGCTCCACAATGAAATCGGATTCACTTGGNCTCTTTGGGTTGAAATTCAAATGAATAATGCCAGGCGATGAATTTCTCTCTTCCCCATAAGTTAATGATATGGGTACCCAAGTTGTTCCCAAGCGAATTAGGGCATCTATCTTTCTCCCGTTATAAATGCCGTTTAATTCCACCTCTAATCCCTGCCCCTCCACTGCCTCCTTGAATAAGTACGGTAAAGCCCTTCTTATACCTGATTTACCTGGCATTGATTTACGTATATTACTCAGTATTGTACCCATTATTTCCCTGGAGTGAAGCATCACTACACGATCAACTATGTCCTGGGTCACCGCTGCCCCGCTTCGCTTGATTTCCTCTATATCGCTCAGCAACTCTTGGAGAATCGCTTGATCAATATCATCAACGTAAAAAGCATTCCTTATGCGATCGATCAAGTAGCCAGCATCTATCATTTATCCACTTAATAGCCCAGACTCAACTATTTGAATCTTACCCAACTAAAACTAGGCATTTCATTCTTGAAGGGACAAGGATTTGCCGCTCTTTTCATGAAAATGGCGAAAGATGCATTAATTAAGCCGTAATTTTCCTGCCATTACGTAAATCAACAATTATCATTTTATCAAACTCAGGCTGTAGAAGCTCTTTATTTCCTGTTTCTAAGCCATAATCATCAACCAGTGTGGGGGAGGCTACGATTATATTGTCTTCGTCCTTCAATAGATACATATCAAGGTAATTCCTTTTTCGCTCATCACTCCACGTATTCCTACTATACATTGATGCAGCAAATAATTCTTCGCCTTTCTCCGATACATGCATCACACCTATATTGAGCGAAGTCCTTATTATTCCCAAATTACGCGATAATTGAGCTAATTCCATCAATGCGGCTTCGAGGTTCTGTGTCTTTTCATATATTGCGGATAATAGTATTAAGAGCGCTTTAGTGTCGCTTATCTCCCCCGTGCTGAGTTTATATCCAAACTCATCAGCCATGTACCCGGCTATTAGTAATTTATCCACACTGCCATTATGAACTAAATATAGGAAACCATCACCTACAAACACCTCATGGGGATGCGAGGAATCCACGTTTTTAGGTTCACCATCACTGGCCTTTCTTGCATGAATCATGCCGCTAATTGGGCCTGAACCAATTATGCTACGAATCCACGAGATATCGTCATCAAAGATGGGCTTGATGGATTTATAGAATAATTTGGCCAATGATCCTGGTCCTCTACTCACCAATACGATGCCCCAACCATCATTATGCATTTTGTCATCCCAAGTCGCCCTAGGATCGTGCTTCGCTGACTTAACTAATTTATCAATGATATCAATGAAGGCCTCAGCGCTTCTTAAATTGAAAATGGCTTGACGGCACATGTCCACTAATTGGCTCCGGCCATTATTAAATATTTCACTTCGCCAAGAACAGCGATCTTTTTACGGTTTTTGAGCGGAAAAACTTTTTGACATTTAGAGCCCCAGAGCCCCCCGAGCTTTAGGAAGGAGGTATCTGACCTCTTCCCCGCCCTTAAGGGCGAGGTTTGCTATTCGTTTTATCAGTCGCTAGACTTAATTGGATGCGATGAATTACCTGCTTCATGGCTGTAGCTACATCCATACGGGACGGCGTTGGCATAATAATGCTAAACAGGCCTGAGAAGAGAAATGCATTCAATAAAGATATGTTCGTTGAAGTGAGAAGCGCTGTGAATGTCTTGTGCAGCAGAGTTACAGGCCTAATCTTGACCGGAAACAAGTATTTCTCCGCTGGATTAGACTTGGTTGAAGTATATAACTTCACATCAGTGGAGCAAGCTAGACAATACTTTAATGAATTAATAAGCATGATTAACTCATTCGTTAAGTGCGAGAAGCCAGTGGNTGCACTAGTTAATGATTCGGCATATGGATTCAGCGTTGAGCTGCTGTACTTCATGGATAGGGTAATCTCATTACGATCAATTCAGTTCTCCTTGCCCGGCATCAAGTATGGAATAGTACCAGTGACCCCGGCATTTGCGCCTTACTTAGGCATACGCGCAAGGGCCTTCATTGATCCCGGGTTCAGCATGACCGCACAAGATGCTTACAGAACAAACGGAAAGCCTCGCCCTTTAGGGCGGGGTAAAAGCTTAAAAACCTCTTACTATTCCTCTTTAAGATGCCCTCTTCCGGTCAATTTCTTGGGAATGAGGAGCGGGAGCTGATTTCCCCCGCAATACCGGGAGAGGGCATCAAAGAAATTAAATGCACTAACAAGAGGACTAATGTGGTTCGCCTCCTACCAAAT
>LOBW01000063.1 GCA_001516585.1 Thermocladium sp. ECH_B | reverse complement strand
GGTAGCTCACTTTTCGGGAAACTATTTTAAACTAAAAATAAAGCCTCATTCAATGTATTTAACCAGAGAGGATGAGGCTGCTTTATCTAGGGACGACCCTTACGGTAGGGCGTTTGCCACGATAGTCAAGGTAGGGGAATCACTTGGTGCCCCTCATTTGCTTGATGTTGAGACCGTTCATGTGAGTGGCGTGAGTTATCAAACAATTGGAGATGCAGGCGTTGAGTTCCTTAGGGATCTGGCCGAGAATGGCGCCCGGTTTAAGGCGTTTGCCACGGTTAATCCTATGGGAATGGAGTTCAATGGGGTTGATACCCCAGTTGATGAGGTTTTTAAGTCTAAGCAAATGGAGGTGGTGAGATCATTAATCAAGATGGGCGCCAGCGCGTGGTTTACTTGTGCTCCATATGATGTGTTGAGAACTCCTCCAGGCACCGTTCATGCTTGGGGCGAGTCGAATGCCATAGCATACATAAATTCCGTGAGGGATGCAATGAGCGAGAAATTGCCGGGTCCATTCACAATTCTCTCGGCAATAACAGGTAAGGTACCGGCATTTGGTCTATATATGCCTGAGAATAGATTGCCTAAGGTAATTATCAAAGTTAATGGTAAGGTGAGTCAAGCAAGGGCCGGCGTGATCGGCAAGATGATCGGCGAATTCGCCGGCGATAGGATACCCTATGTCATTATCAATACGATGCCAGAACGGGGACTCAAGGCCATGCTCTCAGCTTTTGCCACTTATTCTCCTAATCCATTCATGGTCATAGAGGGCATTAATCCTAATTGGCGATTATACAAGGACAAGGGCGATATGGAGGAATCCTTTACCATTAATGAGAATGACGTGAAGTTGGCTCCCATGCCTGAATATGATGCCTTATTCATAGGGTGCCCCCACGCGGATCTAGAGGAGGTAATGCACGTCATTAAGCTGGTTGAGGAGAGGGGGTATCCTCGCTTATCGAAGCCCCTCTTCATAAGTACATCACGCTTTGTGAAGTCAAGTTTATCCCCCACCCTAATCTCGCGGTTAAAGGAGNCAAATATTCACATTATAACCGATACGTGTCCAATAGTGTCTCCCTTCCTTAGAAATAGAGGCTTGCTTAATGTGGCGACGCCATCATCTAAATCAGTATACTACATGCCTCGCTTAGTCAATGTTAGGGCAATGCCATGCGATGTAGAGGATTGCATTGGTGAATTAATGTGATGAGGGGCAAAACCATTTATGGGAAAGGCAAAGTGCGAGGCAATGCAGTGGTAATTAAATCCCCCATATCTTTTCTAGGCGATATAGATGGCTTGAGAGGAGTTGTTAAGGTTAATGAGGGCGAGAAGCCAATTGCGGGTAAAATACTCATTCTCCCCTATTCACGGGGTTCCACGGTTGGTCCATACATAATGTACCAATTAGTTAAGTATGGTAATGCCCCCCTGGTCATATTGACCATTAATGCCGATACATTGATGTTGATAGGGTCGGTGATGGCCGGCATACCGTTAGTGACGGGTCTTCCTGATTCAATACTTAATGTTAAGGATGGCGCCGTCATTTCCGTCGATCTAGATAAAGGGGAAATCAATGTCGAGTAGGGTGGAGAAAATAGCTTCGCTCATAAAGGAAATGGGGCTAGACACCATTAAGGGATTCGAGGAGAGGGATCCTCAGTACATTGCAATCAGCAAGCTATGTGCATCCATCAAGAATAAATGCATAGTTTCCTCGCTCACCATACTTAATTCATTGGTTAGCTATATGTTGACTGGACGAGGAGAGAGGCACTGGAACTACTTCAGTGAATACTTCTCCAGGAGAGGAGCGATTAAGGATCCTTGCCAAGACTTTCTGGAGTATGCCTCGACAAGCCCCTACCTGGCAAGGCTGAGGGCGGCGAAACTAAATAGAATACGAAAGATATGCGGCACCGCCTTACTCAGTGAATTAATGCAGTGCGGAATCAACTTAGATGAATTAGCTGAACGATTGGGAAAAGCCTTGGGAGTGGATTGGAGAAGCAAGACAATAGTGTTCGCCGTTAAGATGGCTTACTATGCATTTAAGTCATGTGGCTATGAACCGCTAAGGCTTCCCAGTGTTCCTATACCTGTGGATTATCGCGTATCCACCATAACTCATTGCAGCGGTTTATCAAAGGAGGAGCCCCGCGTATTGATGGGTAGGCAACGATTTGTGCAGGAAATATGGGAGCAAGTATCTAGGCTCAGTGGTGTTCCGGCGATTAATCTGGATAGCTTGGTGTGGGTTATGGGTGGTGCATTGATTTATAATGGCTTTGACGTTGATAAGGCTATGAATGAGTTGAGGGGCATGGTTCCCAATAAGGAGGAGGTGGCACACGAATTACTGCTTGAATTCTCCAAGTCATGCAGGGGAGGTGATTCTATTGGCAAGGTATATAGTGATAGAGACACTTGATGATGTTAATGCTGTTTACCGGGAGATAGAGGAAACCGCGAGAAGCATAGCCGGCATAAATTGGTTGAGATGCGGCATGGAGCTTAAGGCCACATATAAAAACAGGTTAATAATAAGAACACGTACAAAATGCGTTAAATGGGTTAGGGCAGCCATTGCATCGTTGAGGAATGCAGCAATAACTTTACGCGTGACTGGCTCCATGAGGAAAGCCGAGGCATTAGCACTATCGCTTAGACCCCTCTATATTGATAAAATGAACGGCGATCCTCGCCCATTCTAGGACCCCGGGGAGGAGGTCAGACTTCCCGAGACGCCCTTATAAGTGGGAGTGGGGATCACCTTGTGGGGGCTTCCGCCTCTAAATCCTCAGGATTAGGCTTTGAACTATAAGGCAGTAGTCTCCTAGGTGAGGTTGGCTCACTTCTTGACGAGCTCTATCTTAACTTTATGTATTCTCCATATTACCTCCTCCACTGCCTTAGCTTCATTAATGAAGTTATCAAGGGTTAATTTAGTGGGGTTATCATTGACCCAGGGGCAATCCCTGGAAATAATTACTTCACCGGTTCTTGGATTATATAGGAGCGGGTACATTCTGCACGCTAATGGTTTCTCGTTATGTATTGTGCAAACCCTTCTATCCCTATCATAGAAGGGGCAGTATCCATCTATTATCCATCTATACATTCTGGCTCCATTAACTCGTAACTCCTTAAGCTTAATTGATGCGCCTACTTTAGCGGCTAAATCCCGCAGTTTCTCAGCCTCATCGGGGAACACTATTGGACACTGCTCCTCGCCGCTAAAATAACAACACTTATCACAAAATAAGCATTTAAACCCCATCAATAGGCATCTTCCTTAATAGTTATTAACATTAACTGAATCCCAGTAAAAATTATTGACATTACGGCGTTATGATGGCCATGGATTTTCGCAATGGTTTAATCATGTACTTCTCCAGTTTCCAGTACTCGGGAACCAATGCTTCCACGTAGCTGGGCATATTGAATGGCAAACCCTTTATCATGAAGTAAGAATCAGCGTATGCCCTATCAAACATGTTTCTCAGAGATGATGCAGACACATATTCTAAATACTTCCTGCGTTGATTCAAGTATTCTTTATTCACCAAATCCTGCAGGTTAAGTATTACATTTTGAAGCTGATCCATGACGAGATCAAGCTTATCAGGCTCAATCGCCTCCACCACGGTTTGAAGATAAGCAACCCCTGGAAACAGTTCCCAATCCACATCAAAGGAGTATGCTAGGCCCTTGTTTCGAAGGCTTCTGAAAAGCAGTGAGGATGCCCCATCTGATAATTGAANCTCGATTAATGCCAGTCTAAGGTATGTATCCACGGGGTCCTCATTAGGCATGGATATTGAGAACGAGACGTATGCCCCATCTCCATTACTCTTAATTCTTAGATCGCTGGGGGATCCAATTGATGGCGTCTTCAAACTAGGTTTGCCTGGAGCAATCCTGGAGAAGCACTCAGCAGCGGTGTTAATTATATCATCATTCACGGCACCAACAATAGCGATTTTAATGTTGCCTCCAACATAATTCCTCAGCTTGTGCTCAATCATGTCTTGAAGCGTTATTGATTCCACGGTTTCATGGTACCCAGTGACCGGGTCCCCCATATCGCTTTTGCCAAATAACGATAATGTGCCTAAATCCCATATACGTGAACTGGGATTCTCATCCCGCAGCTCAATCTCCGAGAGGACTATGTTCCGTTCATTTATGAATTCGTCCAATTGATACGTATCGTTCACCATCATCTTGCATGCTATATCTATCAATTGGGGTGCACTCTCTTGCAGTTGCCTCGAACACGTATATTGTATAATCTCTACCAGTGAATGCATTAGCCATGCCTCCAAGTCCCTCTATCATCATATCCAGTTCCTCCCCTTTTATCCACTTATTTGATTTAAACATCATGTGCTCCAGCAAGTGGCTAATGCCCCTCTGGTTCGGTTCCTCATATATGGAGCCAATCCCCACCCCCACGGCTATAGCCACCACACGCGACTCCACCTTATCTATTGAGATCTCGACACCGTTATCCAGCCTCATTAATTACCGCGATGAATTCCCCTATTAAAATGATCCAGTCACGTAATGGCACTCATTCTTGATTATAATACAGCGGGATTATCTTATCTGGCGCTCCATCTACATATATCACCATGAATCGCCCACCTATTATTTCCCTAATGGTCTCCCTATTGCTTAGGATTGAATTTATCTTGTTGTTCACCATCACTCTATCCCGTATTGCCCTTTGAATGACATCGCTAACCTCATCTATCGAGTCTGCATCCACTAATTGTATGAATTCATGCTGCTTCTTGCCGTCCTCATAAACCAATACTTGTTGCTGCGCGAGTTCATTATTAATAATCGATATATTTCTAATATACTCAAGCACAGTATTCAACGCGGGAGCCATGTTTATTGACTGAATGAATTCGTCGAAATTCTCGAATATGCGCGCATCGGTTATGTGGCCCATAGCTTCCGATACGTATATCGACTTGCGGTCCTTTTTCCTTCTCCTCGTTGCCCGCCTCCGTTTATTGATCTCTGTCTGTTTTGATTGTAGTTTGAGTGGGTTATTTATGCCTAGCTTATCCATTAAAAACGAGAAGCCATAACCAACAGGTACTCCTATCAATAATCCAAGGTAAGGCATTGCCGGGGGATAAATGAATGAAGCGACGCCCAGTATTATCGCTATTGCCGCCATTACTAATCCCGTGAACACTAGGGGTAACCTGGTTATGCCTATCATGAATAGCGCCGTGAATATGGCTATGAANGGCAGAAGCATGGTGTATTGCATCATATTAAGTCGCCTGGAATTATGTAGATCTTGTTAGGTGAACCGTTTTCTTCAACCAGCATAATTATCCCGGTATAATCATTATTGGTCCTTATTTTCTTAAGCATGTAATTTATGTCGCTTATTATATCTTCTATTTCATCCCTATAGGTCTCGCTTAGTTCCCCAAACGATCCATCTACCGCATTTATCACGTCGTTGCTTCCCACCTTAACCTCAAGAGCTTTTAATAAATTATCTCGCTTAGCTTCCAGGTACTTCAATACATCGCTAAATGAATTGAATATTTGAATATCAATCACGTGGTCTCTACCTCAGCTATACCCTCTACCTCAGCCAACACCTTCTCCGGCTTAGTATAGTATCTCTCTATCATTCTGGCCACTTCATGGAGGTCCATCATGTTCTTCTCAACCATCCAATTAATCACCCTCGTTCTTCTCCGCAGTTCCTCCTCTAGTTCCTCCTCATCTTGACCCGTCGTCTCCGCTATTTCCCGTAAAAGGAAGCTTTGACCGCTTAATACGTGAACATCATTCTTTGGATCCCACCTAAACACTGTTCTAACCTCATCAGCGCTCTGAACCTCGCCAACCTCCGTGACTCTCCTAGTGAGGCGCTCGCCGACTCTCACTCTTCTAACCATGACGAATATATTCATTGCCGGTATGTATGCCTTCGGCACATTCATTGGCGGTGAAGTCAACCTATTTATTGCAGCTGTAAAGTCCTCGGCATGCATTGTGGATACGCCGCCGTGACCAGTGTTCACTGCTTGGAACAATACATATGTTTCCTCTCCCCTAACCTCTCCTACTATTAAGTAATCCGGCCTCATTCTCAGCGTTGCCTTAACTAAATCGAAGAGGGTGACCTCATTGGTTTTCTCTGGACCAAAGGATAGACGAGGCGTTAGCCTTATCCAATTCTTGTGAGGCAATCTAACCTCGGGCACCTCCTCCACGGTTATTATTTTTAGGTTTGGCCGTAGGAAGGTAGCCATTGCGTTCAGGAATGTTGTTTTACCTGCTCCAGTGACTCCGAGAACCAGGAATGACTTATGGTTATCAAGCATTAACCAGAAGTAAGCTGCTATCTCTGGCGAAATATTATGAGACTGTATTAATTGAGTGAACGTTATTGGAGTGGCCTTAAACTTCCTTATGGTGAATGTGCTGCCGCCCGGCGAGACCTCCTGCTTATATGTTATGGCTATCCTGGAGCCATCTGGTAATTGCGCATCAACTATCGGAGCAGCAACCGATACGTGTTTTCCAGCCATATGTATTAACTTTGATACGAAATCATCTAGTGCTTGCGCATCCATTGGCACTATATTAGTCGGAATTGTTTCGTAATCCTTGTGGAAAATGAAGATGGGAGCCCCAACGCCATCGGCTGAGATATCCTCTATGTTCTCATCCTTCATTATTGCATCTATGGGGCCAAAACCAAGTAGATCCTTCTCCATGTGATACGCCATCTTGTTTAGATCTATCTTGGTTCCTCTAATTAATCCCCTATACCTATCAAGTATCCTCTTTATTTCTCTGCTCAATACATTACGTGGATTCTCCAGCTTCTTTATATCGGCTGGAGGAGGTAACTCCATCATTACTAATTTATATATTGTATTATAGACCTCGTTTTCCTTCTTAGTTAAGGATTGCTCGACGAGGTAATACATTAGTTCCCCGGTCTCTTCATCCTCGGCAATTATCGCGCTGGCAAATGGCTCAACTAGGGGATACCTCCTTATCTCCCTGAAATTAGGCTTCATTTCCTCTAATTTAAATCCACTACTGGCAGGCACATTTGATCTATTTCGCTGTTATTTAAAAACTTACTTATGGATAAGTATTTAGAAGGCAATTATTAACGTTGCCTCTTTCGGCCTAATGCTTGGGGCTCTGCACGTGCTGGGAACCAGAATTGGCTGGCTCCCACCCTGCACTAAATGGTGGACTTGTCGTTCATAGTATGATAAAAAGTATCAAGACTTGCCCCTTCCCTGGGCTTGGGCAAGGCTTAGGCAATCATCATCTGTGCAGCTATGAATATTGGTATAAGCATTATTCCAACTCCAATGCTGTGAATTGTTTTTCCTGTTAGAATGGATGATACTATGCCATCAATCATCAGCGTCTCCCTTGATTTATCCAGTGATGGAAGTATCGGGAATGGTCCTTGCATTGGAGCTATATTTATCGTCAGTATCCTGGTTACCATGCATAGCAATATATATGGTATTGGTATTACCAGGCCATAAAGCAGGAGAGTCCTATTATTATCCTCAATCCAGGAAAGCACGTCATAGACTACCCTATTCACCTTAGACAAGAAGAGGGGTGCACCTATGGTTCTCGCCGCCTCGAATAGCTTCTCAAATTCTACCCCAATCAAAGTTTCAGTGGGCAGCGGCGTTGGGTCAGGGCTCCACATCAATTCATTGAAGGAATTCATTATTGTGGATTTGATTGGTCCAATGAATAGAAAGCTGGGTCTGAACTGGGTCATATATGGAACTGAGAACGCTATGGAACCCATCATGAGCGAGTAGGGGTAGTTTCTTGTGATGAGTAATGTTGCCATGCCAACTAAGGCTCCAAGAATGGATGGTAACTTGTAATCATACTTGGTTACCTCTACCTGGAAGTAGTGGATCAATGGTATCATGGCGAGCAGTGCGATCGGGAATAATATAGATGAGCCGCCTAATAGCATGGTCAGAATCGTTGATATCGATAATCCAATGATCACCATCAACACTGAGGATAAGGCTTCTCCCATGTCTCGTCGATTCTTATCTAGGTTGATCTTGAGCGCATTACTTAGGAATTCAAAGGAATTATCAACGCCAGTACCGGCTTGTTCATAATTAATTGCCGCCCTATAGAGCTCCGCCTTGAATCCTTTTCCCCCGTCGCCCTCCTCCATCTTGCTCCACGCCTCATCATTGATCATCTTTATTGCGCCGCTTGCTCCCAGGAGCGGCGATATCAATACAAATATGGAGTAATTAATCAACTCCCTTAGCTTCACTTAGCATCACTCATTAATTCAGTGGGATTAGAGTAGTAATTCCTCACTGTTCGTATTATAGAGTTCTCGTCATAACCCACCAAGCCTCTAATTATCTCGGCTTTAGCGGCTATTTTTCCATCATCTAGATCATGGTCATGAATTATGGATCTAACCACCCGTAATCTACGATTAATTGAGATATCGCCGGATTTATCTACTGCATCAATTATGCTGGTCTCAATTATAGCTATATGTTTCAATGCGTTCCCTATATCCGGTGCAATTATGGAGAATCGCTTAGCAGCATCAATGGCATTGCCAGCATGGAACGTCGTTATTCCTCCATGTCCGCTGGTCACGGCATTCAGCCAAGCCTTTGCTTCTGCTCCAGTGATAACCTCATTTACTATTATATGATCAACTCCCATTCTTAATGCTTGGGAAATCAAGTCGTCCTTGGATATGGATTTAACGCCTAGGCCAAATGATNTCCTCTCCATTAATTTATATACCAAGTGATTCGGTAGATTCATCTCGTCTACATCCATTATTAATGCCATGAGAAGCGATGGATTGCCCATAAAAGCTATGGCATTGGCCAGACTTGTTTTACCGGAACCTATTGGGCCGACTATCAGGAGAGGCACCTTGTCCTCAAATAATTGCCACAGAATAGCTGCATCCCGTGCAGTCACCATCCCATTATTGACCAGGTAAGGAAGGGTCCATGGTTTACGCGGCATTATTCTAATATGTATAGCTGGTCCACCTACTGGGGGTATTGTGACAGATATGCGTATGCCATACTCCTCATCGGTTACGGATATCATTGGCTGATATGAGGTTATCGGCGTCCTACATCTGGAACTTATCCTTCTCAATAGATAGTTAATATCCCGCTCAGGAACCTCTATATTAACCTCCACCAAGCCGTAATCAGAATGACGAGCCATCACTACATTATTAATATAAATATCGGTTAGCTTAGAGTAAAGAAGAAGAGGAGTCAAGGCGCCATAATGCTTGCTCCACCTCTCATATGCCCCCAACAATCGCGGCGTCGCCTCTATTTTAAGGGATTTAGCGGCTTTCTCAATGCCCTTGCCTCTTAACGCCTTTTTATGCAATTCATAGATATCTATGTCCGGTACATCATCGTCGCTTAATTGAATAAGATAAGTTGAACCAACTGCCCTAACGCTTATGTTGGTTTCAAGGCCACAGCATTTAATGGTGGTTGACTCAACTATGGCGCCTAAGCTGCTTCCATGGTTTCTCCAAAGCATTTGAATGATTAATAACGTTCAGTTAAAAACTTAAGCTAGGTTGGGCGCCAATTACGGCTGTTTCCCCGTGGCTTCCTTGGTGTTGCTGGGCTTAGTTCTCGCGATCTTATTTCCCAATTAGGTTAACTCCAGAAAGCACTCGGAATAGAATAGGAAATGAAACAGAATCCCCTTGATCTCGTTCTGACGATTCCCCATCCTTAAAGGGCGAGGCTTCCTGAATCCTTTATTATATTATGGTGCTGACCTCATGAGNAGGCATGGCTTAGCTTCCTCGCCTCATCCATGACCCTGATTAAATCATCCTCAACGAAGGAATCAGCGCTAATTGAGTGGCCCCCCATGTTTACGCTTGGTTTACTGCATGCCTTTGCCTTACCTATTAGCCTTGCTGGAATACCTGCCGTCGTTAATTCATTGATCAATGAATCAATTAAGCTGGGTGGAACCCCTATAAGCAACATGCCGGAACTCAGCGAGCGGTATGCATCAATCCCCAGCGCCCCCAACACATCGCTAGTCTCTTTCAGAACTGGAATGCTGCCCTCTATATCTATGCACGTATTTGATGCTGAGGCCATCTCTATTAATCCTTGAATTACACCGCCCTCCGTTGGGTCATGCATGGAAGAAGCGTATTTAGCCGCTATGAGGGCCTCCTTGACTATGCTTGTCTTTCTAATTAATGCAGCGGCTCGCGAGATCATCAATGGATTAACTCCTCTTTGGATCAACTCTTTCTCCATATCACGGGCAGCTATGGCCGTTGCCTCCATTGCGGCGAACTTAGTTGCCACTATTAAGTGACCGGGACGGAGGCCGCTAGTCGATATATAGGAGTCTCCCNCCCCCATTACTGTCGTGGACGTTAATGGATAGTGTACTTCCCCAGAGTACTCAGTATGCCCACCAATTAATGCACCACCTATCTCGCTTAATGCATCCCATACTTGATCCATAATTCTGCCTAACGACTCATCGCTGAAGCCAAGGGGGAGAATCAAGGTCAATACAAACCATCTAGGCATTATTCCCCGGGTTGCAATATCATTAGCGGGCACATTTATGCTCAGCCACCCAATATCATTTATTGAGCCCGTTATTGGATCGGAGTGAACCGCTAAGTATTTACTGCCCACCCTAATTATTGCAGCATCCTCCCCTATTTGCGGACCAACAATTATGTCTTGATCACTGGTTTTCGCTTTATCTAATATTAATCTCTTTAATCTATCATTGCTTATCTTAACCATAATAAACGCCGTGAGAATCTAGAGGCCCAGGGCCTTAAATGTATGCCCTAGTAGTACTTCTTAAAGCCTAGTTGAGGCGCTACTTCCCTAAAGCATCTCCTGCATAGCATTAATCCATACTTCCTAATAACGGCCTCCCGCGTGCCACACCTCATACATCGTATGGTTGCCCTGCCATATTTCCGTTGCTTCGGCGGCTTTATATTTGTCATTAAAATAAGTCGCCCACTAGTTTTTATAAATTTTATCTGAGGCCTACATTAGCTATTCAATTAAAGGGCTGGGACCAAGTAATGTAAAGCTTTAATGGGGCGAGAAATCCATTTACTGACCCCCTCCCCACCTTAAGGGTTCCCCGAGGTCTTGGGGGTTACGCCCCATTATGGGCGCTACTCGGTTGCCG